>NZ_JAJDMI010000002.1:0-159251 GCF_020593505.1 Blautia sp. DFI.3.45 | reverse complement strand
CTTGCCCGGGAACAGAGAAAACTTTCCAGATGTGAAAAGGGCAGCCGTAACTATCAGAAACAGAAGAAAAAGGTTGCTTTATATCATGAAAAGATAAAGAACCAGAGGAAGGATTTCCAGCATAAGCTCAGCCACAGCCTTGCAGAAGACTATGACGCAGTATGTGTGGAGGATCTGAACCTGAAGGGGATAGCCGGAGGCCTGCATTTCGGAAAAGGGATACAGGATAACGGATACGGTCAGTTCCTTTCCATGCTTGGATATAAGCTGGAAGAACGTGGAAAATATCTGATAAAAGTAGACAGATATTTTGCATCCAGTAAGATATGCAGCGTATGCGGACATAAGAAGAAAGAGCTGGCATTATCAGAACGGATATACCTATGCGAATGTGGAAACCGGATGGACCGGGATGTGAATGCGGCGGTCAATATTCTGAAAGAAGGAAAAAGAATATATAAAAAATGTGCATAATAGCACAGAAAAGATCCGTAACCGGATAAAAAAGAACCGCGGGACACGCGGGGATAGCCTGTTTTAGCTTTGCCCTGAAGGGCAATTGAGCAGGAAGCTCCCACTTCAAAATCTGTAAGATTTAAGTGGCGAGAGCATGTCACTCAATCAAGTAGCGAAGCGGATTGTGAATATCCGTTTGACTATAGAAATGCATAATTTAAGGGGTGAACGTTTTGTAATGTTCACTCCTTATTATGAATTTGTACAGTATTTAATTCTGAATTTCTGCCAGTGCCTTTTTAAACTGAAATGTAAATAAAACAGAGGTAAAGATCACAGCAGTAATATCTGCAATGGGTTCTGCCATATATACGCCTGTTGTTGAATCAGATATCATATGAGGCATAATATAGATCAGCGGGATCAGCAGTACAAACTTACGGACAACAGCAACAATAATAGAGTTTACAGCCTTTCCAAGGGAGGTAAAGGTCATCTGGCAGGCAATCTGGATACCGAAGAGGAACAGACCACCCAGATAGATCTTCAGCATTGGTGCAGTAAATCCAATAAGATCTGTATCAGCAGTAAAAATACTTACAAATACTCTGGGAACAAGCTGTACAGCAGCCCAGAGAAGTACAGAATATGACAGACAGGTGATCAGAAGCAAACGGAATGTTTTCTTTACTCTGTCTGCATTTTTTGCACCGTAATTATAACTGGAAATTGGCTGTGCTCCCTGCGCAATTCCCTGAAGAGGAAGCATGGCAAACTGCATAACACTGGTCAGGATGGTCATGGCTCCTACTGCAATATCACCGCCGTACCGAAGCAGGGATGAATTGAAGCAGACAGTTACAATACTTTCGCTTGACTGCATGATAAAAGCAGCAAGTCCCAGCGCGATACAGGGAAGAACGACCTTTGCCTCCAGGTGGAGATGCTTTTTCCTGAGGTGAAGCAGTGTCTTTTTGCCGCAGAGGAATGAAACTACCCAGAGTGTGGAAATCGCCTGTGAGATAACAGTTGCCAGTGCAGCACCGCGTACTCCCATATGAAAAACAAAGATAAATACAGGGTCTAAAACAATATTGCAGACAGCACCGATCAGGACGGAAACCATGGAAAATGTGGTAAATCCCTGTGCAGTGATGAATGCATTCATACCAAGGGTTAATTGTACGAACAAGGTACCGAAAGCGTAAATATGCATATAATCTGTTGCATAACTGATGGTGTTTTCACTGGCGCCAAAAGCCAGTAATAAATCTCTGCCCCAGATCAGTAAAATGGCAGTGAGGATAACAGAGATAATAATCTGAAGAATAAAACAGTTGCCTAATATATTCTCAGCAGATTTATTATCCTGTTTTCCCATGTAAATAGAAGCCCTTGGTGCGCCGCCGGAACTGACCAGTGCCGCAAATGCGGAGACGATCATGATGATGGGCATACAGACTCCCACACCTGTAAGTGCCAGGCTGCCTTCCCCCGGGATGTGGCCGATGTAAATACGGTCTACAATGTTATAAAGCATGTTGATGAGCTGGGCGATCACTGTTGGAATGGATAGCTTTAAAAGAAGCTTTCCAACAGGTTCTGTGCCCAGAAAATTTTTGTTATCCTGCATGGATGATAACCCCTTTCTTAAAAATGTTTTTGAATGAATAATATTTAATGATACGATATAAAGAAAGGAAAGTCAACTCAGGATAGAGAATTTGGGCAACGTTACTGTGAACGGAGTGAACAGTAACGAACGGAGTGAACAGTAACAGTTCCGGGACATCTGGCAGATACAGATACCCGGAACTTTTTGGATTAAGATGCGTTATTTTAGAGGATTACTATAAATCAGGCAGCGAAGCGTATAGTTTTATCTGCCTGATATGTCAGAAAATGTCCGGATGAGATCAGATTGCAATTACATACGCCCTGTTTCCTCTATAATAGGGACGTCCGTCTACACCGCTGAGGTCATAACTCATACGGTAATATCTTTCGATATGTCCTGTGCCTTTTGCCCAGTTCGGATCGCAGACTTCTCCTTTGATCTCAGCCCATCCATGACCGCCTGATGAGATAACCTTGGCTTCAAATCCGACTGCGTTAGCCAGGTAAGCAAATGCAGATGCAAAAGCGAAACAGTCGCCATGCCCCCGGTAGAACATATCCTCCGCATAGCTGACATCCCAGTTTGAGTAATAGTAACGGAAATCGTAGTCATTGCCGGTGCCACCGTATCCGTAGCTGACTGCCTTCAGATAACATCTCCATAATTTCTCTGGTTTGGACATATTTCTTTTGGTCACACGACGCATGACCTGGTTAGCTGTGACCATAAGGTTCAGTTTTCTTTTTTCTTCACTGTTATAGCGTGCTTCTCCACTTTTGGTAAGATAAATACCATTTACACGCCGGGAAGTTACCATGGAGGCATAACAGCCGTTGCGGATCTGGAAGAAATAATAATCTCCCTTGATTTTCTGCCAGCCGTTCTGCTGGATTCCCTTTTCATTAAAATAATATTTTTTTCCGCGGATCGTGACAAGTCCTTTTACGGTATGTCCATTTTCGTCATAATAATAGATGTTTCCGCTGGGCTTGTGGTCAAACTTATTCCGCTTTTTTGATGCTGCGGATACTGAAGCTGAAAATAAAAAAGAGCAGCAGATGGCAATAAGAATTGCTGAGATAGAAAATACTTTTAATTTTTTCATAGAGCACCTCCGTTCTTTATGAGCAGATACTTATTTCTGATAAATAATGTACAATGAAGAAATTATCTGCTCTAATCATAAGATATATTTTATTATATAAGACAATTTAACTGTGCGCAATATTAAATTAAGGAGAAAAAGCGTTACTGTTCACACACCACTATCCCGCGAGGCGTTTTGGCATGAATATGCCAAAATCCCGAGACATACAAGCCAAAATTCCATTGCCGCAGGCAATCTGGAATGAATTTTGGCTACGTTACTGTGAACGGAGTGAACAGTAACGAAAAAGCTGAAGAGCGGATTGTTGCGCGGATGTGTTTTGTGGTGTATAATTAAATGCAATAGGCTTGTGAACAGTAGCTCTGTAATTTAAGCAAGGATATAAGGTGAACAATTTTGAAAAAGACGATAGAAGAACTATTAAGTGGAAATTTCAGACATGAACATCCGCAGCTCCTTTTTTCGCAGGACAAAATAGAAGTGACTCTGAAAGCAGGTGATGTGTACAAAGGGGAACTGTATTTCGGAACAGAGGATAATCAGAAAATACGTGGATATATTACATCTTCCAACAGGCGCGTGGTACCGGGAACCGAGAAATTTTCGGGAACTACGGTGAGACTGCAGTATGGAATTGACGGTGCGGGGATGCACCCGGGTGAGAGACATGAGGGATGGCTTTGTTTCACCACAGACATTGGAGAATATAAGCTGCCATTTCTTATTCAGACAGAGAAAGCAGAACTGAAAAGTGCAGCCGGAGATGTGCCGGATATGGATACCTTTGTGAATATTGCAAAGGACGATTTTAAAGAAGCATATCGTGTTTTTACAGACCGCAGATTTGAACTTCTGTTAAGAAATGCCGGACAGAAAGAGAAAGCTCTTTATAAGGGACTCTCAAAACAGCCTGTGACATTTCAGCATGTAGAAGAGTTTCTGATCGGAACGGGAAAAAAGGATCCTGTAAAAATTGAACTGAAGGCAGATCAGAACAGCTTTTATGATATCAGTGAATCTGTCCGCGAAACTTTTGCAGTCCAGAGGAGCGGATGGGGACATCTCAGGCTGGAGGTAGAGGCGAAAGGCGATTTTCTGGAAGTTTCCAGGCATGTGGTCACAGATGAGGATTTTATAGGAAGCTATTATCAGGTGGAATATGTAATCCGTAAAGAAAAGCTGAAAAAAGGACGTCAGTTTGGTGAGATCACTGTGAAGAGTCCTTATCAGCAGCTGACTTATCAGATCACTGCATCCATGGAATCGAAAGTGCAGCTCAAAACAGAGATTCATGTGAAACGGCATAAGCTGGAACTGTTACGTGACCTTGCAGAATACTCCTGCAAAAGAATGGACAGTAAGACATGGATCGGCAGCAGCAGATTTGTCCTTAATCAGTTAAGGGAAGAAGGCTGTGATTATCCGGAATATCAGATGTATGAAGCATACATTCTTCATATGGAAGAAAAGGATGAGCAGGCAAGAGAAATCCTGAAGAAATTTAAACATCAGAACTTTGTCAGAGAGAATCTGGAACTGGCAGGTGCTTACCTTTATCTCTGCGTTCTTACAGGATTGCACAAAGACAGAGAACAGGCGATAAGACGTCTGTACAATTTCTTTCTGCAGAAGGAAGACAGTTTCCTGTTGTTTAAACTCTGGCTGGAGATGAATCCGGAGGATAAGGGTTCCCCTTCAAGGCTAGTATTTATGATGGAGGAACTTTTTGAGAAAGGCTGCAGGAGTCCGTTTCTGTATCTGGAAGCATGGAATTATATCAGCAGTGATACAACACTTCTTCACAGAATGAGCAGTTTCTGGACACAGGTATTTTTATTTGCGGGAGAGAAAGGTCTTCTGACAGAAGAGCTGGTGATGAGATTTGCCTATCTTACAGGGTATGAGAGAGAATTTTGTACCAGTATGTACAGAGCACTGGCAATGGGATACGATGCTTTTGAATCCGATGATACGCTGGAAGCAATCTGCAGATATATCATGCTTGGAAATCCGAGAAAACCGGAATATTTCAGATGGTTTTCCCTGGCAGTGGAGAAAGGAATCCGTCTGACAAGGATATATGAATATTATGTGGAAACAATGGATACATCTTATCAGAGAGAACTTCCAAAGCCCCTTCTGATGTATTTTACCTATAATAATACTTCTCTTGCAGATGATAAAAAGGCATTTATTTATGCAAGTATTGTGGGAAACAGAGGCCGTCAGCCACAGACATATGCGGATTACAGGGATCATATGAAGATTTTTGCCATGCGCAAGGCGAAAGAAGGACGGATGAATGAGAATTATGCGGTCCTTTATCAGGAATTTTTAAGCAATCCCAAAACAGAAGGACAGGCAAAACTGCTCGCGCAGAAGCTGTTTACACACAGACTGTACTGTGATGATAAGAAGATACGCTATGTGATCGTGCGCCATGAACAGCTCAGGGAAGAAGAAATTTACCCATGTATCCAGGGCGTAGCTTATCCAAGAATTTATACAGATGATGCGGTGATCCTGTTTCAGGATGGGAAGCAGAGAAGATATGTATCAACAGTAGATTATAATATCAAGAAATTATTTGATGAGCGTGA
The DNA here is from genome assembly GCF_020593505.1 of Blautia sp. DFI.3.45. Lineage (NCBI taxonomy): Bacteria > Bacillati > Bacillota > Clostridia > Lachnospirales > Lachnospiraceae > Blautia > Blautia sp. DFI.3.45. Next base: position 153,469 of record NZ_JAJDMI010000002.1, on the reverse strand, counting down.
ACTGACAGATAAGGTTCTTGGTTTTCATATTGAAGAGCCGGGACTGGTACTTCACTGCAGTGAGCATACAGAACTGAAACCGGAGAATCTTCAGGCATTCCAGAGAATCCCGGAGTCAGAGGAATTTTCAGATGAATATCAGAAATGTATCAGAGAGAAGCTGCTTTCTTATTATTCCGAACACACCAGAGCAGAAGAAGCAGATAATTATCTGAGACAGATGGATTATAAGAAATATGCGGCTGTAGACAGAACAGCTCTTCTGGAAGTACTGATCTCCAGAGGAATGTATCAGCAGGCAATGTCCATTGTTTCCCAATTCGGATATGAAGGAATCCGCATAGAGAGCCAGCTGAAGCTGACCAGCAGAATGCTGACAAGATGTGAGATGGAGGAGGATGACGAATTGCTTGCCCTTGCATCGGATGTATACAGACGCGGAAAATATGATGAAGTGATTCTGAAGTATCTTATGGAATACAGATTTGGTCCTGTAGATGAACTGATATCTGTATGGAAAAGTGCGCAGGGCTTTGAGATGGATACTTATGAACTGGAAGAGAAGCTTCTTGGCCTTCTGATGTTTACTTCTGATTACAGGAAAGAGGGAGAGAAGATCCTGGAGGATTATGTTCATCACAGCGGAAAGGAACGTATTACAGGAGCATATCTTACGCAGACTGCATATGGTGCATTTGTAAAAGAATATCCGATGAGTGTTTTTGTACGAAGTCTGCTGGAGCGGGCTTATGATGAGAAATGGCCGGTTGATTTTGTATGCAGTCTTGCTCTTCTGGAAGCGTATTCCAAAGAAAAAAAACTGGAGAAAAAACAGCTTTGCAATGCAGAGGAGATTCTTCAGAAATGTGTGAAACAGGGAATGTACTTTGCGTTTTTCAGGAAACTTCCGGTATCTGTCTTAAGTCCCTATCAGCTGGATGATAAAACTTTTGTGGAATACCATGCAGATCCGTCTGCAAAGGTGACACTCTATTATGCACTGGATGCAGGCCTCGGAAATCAGGTGAAATATCAGACAGAGCCTCTGCGTGATTTATATGAAGGTATTTTTGCAAAATCATTTACATTGTTCTACGGGGAGACATTGCGGTACTATTTTGAATCAGTAACAGGAGAGCAGGTAAATCGGACGCAGGAGAGGGTACTTACAATGAATAAGATTGAGGGTACACCTGTAAGCAAATATCATATGATCAATCAGATGCTCTCTGCACGCAGACTGGATAAAAAGAAAGAAGTGTTTTCACAGGTGAAGAAGTATCTTCGCCAGGAACAGTATGTGAAGAAGATGTTTGTGATCGAGAAAGAAGAGCAGGAACAGATTGTCCTGAAACCGGGAGGAACAAATGAACGAAATTCGTGATTTGATCGTGGGAATTGATTTTGGCAAAGAGTATTCTCAGATATGTTATTATGACAGAAAAGGAGACGAGGCACGTTCTCTTTCTATGAAAGCGGGTGGAAATCAGTATGAGGCTCCCTGTATTCTGTGCTGGAGACCGGAGCAGAAAGACTATTGCGTAGGACTGGAAGCAGATTACTTTGTCCGGGAAAAGGGCGGGATCATGATTGATGATGTCTATGGAATCTGTGAAAAAAGTGATTCTGTGCTGGTGGAAGGACAGGAACTTGCACCATGGGAGATCCTGGCTCAGTTTCTGCAGGGAATGCTTAAATTTCTGGGAGTGGCAGAACTGGTCAAAAATACTAAATGTGTGGCGGTGACACTGCCCGGGCTGACGGAAATTCAGGTTGAGAATTTCCAGAAAGCATTTGAGATAATTGGATTTCCACATGAGAAATATATGCTGCTGGATTATGGGGAAAGCTTCTATTATTATGTGCTCTCACAGAAAAGAGAAACCTGGAACCGCAGTGTGGGATGGTATGCCTTTACACCGGAGAACGTGTCTTTTCGCAAGATGACAATGAACGGTGCAACAAAGCCTGTCACTGTAAAACTGGAAGAAGCTGTGGAGACAGAACTTCCTGCTGAGGGACAGGAGAGAGATTCAGAATTCGGTAAGTTTGTCCAGAAAACACTTGGCAGAGATCTGTTTTCCAGCATTCAGATCACAGGAGATGGATTTTCACAGGACTGGGCAGAGCAGTCTGTAAGGTTACTTTGTTATCAGAAAAGAAAGGTTTTCTATGGAAATAATCTTTTTGCAAAGGGTGCCTGCGCTGCAGGAAAAGAGAAAACAGAGAACAAGGCATTAAAGGGATATCGCTTTTTAAGCGATTCTCTGGTTATGGCTGATGTGGGGATGGAAATGAGAGTGATGGGTTCTCCTACCTATTATCCGCTGATCGAGGCAGGAAATAACTGGTATGACAGTAAGGCATCCTGTGAATTTATTCTTGATGATACAGAGGAGCTGGTGTTTATTGTAAGCACGTACCACAGACCGGAGAAAAGAAGGGTAGGAATGATGCTGCCCGGTATTCCGGTGCGTCCGGATAAGACTACCAGATTACGGCTGGAATTACAGTATGTCTCATCTACAGAATGTAAAGTGACGGTTACAGATCTGGGATTCGGAGAAATGTTCCCTTCCAGTGGGAAAACCTGGACAGAGACAGTAGAATGGTAAAGGAGATGGAGCAATGAGCGGATATATTTTATGTCAGACAAAAAAAGCACAGCGTCCTTATTTTATAGAGAATATCAGTATGAATATTTATTCTATAGAAGAACTCTGTTATTATCTGTACCACAATCTTTACCTTGCTGATCATACTGTTTTTAATGAAGAATTATGCAACTGGCTCAGAGATGAGCTTGAACTTGTGCATCTGGCTGCAAAGCTGAAACAGAATCTGGAGAGAAATGTAAGTGTGGAAGAGATGATCTATCCTGTTTTCAAGGAGATCAATTACCTTACCTATGAGGAGATGAAAGGCTTTAACAGCAGGATTGTGACTTATGGAAAAGAAAAAGCGGCAGTCCGTCAGAAGAGAAAGGGAGATGCACTGACAGAAAACGGAATGTATGTGAACGCCATCCGGGTATACCAGAAACTTCTGGAAAGAGAGGATCTGTCTGAGCAGAGAAAAAGCTTCGCAGCTTCAGTGCGCTATAATCTCGGCTGCGCATACAGTTATCTTTTTCAGATGGAAAAAGCACAGGAATGTTTTCTGGAAGCATACAGAGAAGCGCATTCAAAAGAAGCCTTAAAAGCTTATATCATAGCATACAGCAGTGTTCATGATAAAACAGACTATGATAAGGTTATGGAAGAGCTTGAAGTAGATGAAGAACTAAAGAAAGATATAAAAGAAGAAATCAGGCAGTCTCTGAAAGCTTTTGAGTCTGTACCGGAAGAGAAAACAGATGAAAAAAATCTGGATGCCCTTCTGGAGAAACTTATGAAAGATTATCACAGGAGTACAGGTTCATAACTTACGCTTGACAGAGGCGAAGGTGTGTGATAGGATTAACACATACTTTCACATGGTAGAGTGGCTGTGTGATAAATAACAAAACAAATAAATAGGAGATATTTATCATGAAAAAGAGATCTTTAGCAGTACTCATGGCAGGAGTTATGGCAGCTTCTATGATGACAGGCGTTGTTTCTGTATATGCAGATGCTGACAGTAAAACATTAACTGTAGGATTCGATGCAGAGTATCCTCCTTTCGGATATAAAGACGATAACGGAGAGTATGTTGGTTTTGACCTTGATCTTGCACAGGAAGTATGTGACAATCTCGGCTGGGAGCTTGTGAAGAAACCGATCAACTGGGATTCCAAGGATATGGAACTGAATTCCGGTTCTATTGACTGTATCTGGAACGGATTTACAATTAACGGACGTGAGGATGACTATACATGGTCAGATCCATATCTGAACAATGAGCAGGTGATGGTTGTTGCAGCCGATTCAGGGATTGAGAAGCTGGATGATCTGGCAGGCAAAAATGTAGTAGTTCAGGCCGCTTCCGCAGCACTGGATGCATTAAACAGTGATGATAATAAGGATCTTACAGCAAGCTTTGCATCATTGACAGAGAATCCTGATTACAATACAGCATTCATGAATCTGGATTCAGGCGCTGCAGATGCCATCGCAGTAGATATCGGTGTTGCCAAATATCAGCTTTCTCAGAGAGAAGAAGGAAAATATGTGATCCTCGACGAGCCAATCCAGAGCGAACAGTATGGAATCGGCTTTAAGAAGGGTAACGATGAGCTGAAAGATACTGTATGGGAAGAAGTTCTGAAACTTTATGATGCGGGTGAAGTTGATAAACTTGCTGAGAAGTATGAAGTAGCAGATATGCTCTGCATTGGAGATGATGAGAAATCTGATGATAAAAAAGATGATGCAGCAGAGGATGATGCTTCCGATGCAGACACAGCAAAAGAAGATACAGCTGATACAGCGAAAGATGCTGAATAGTCAGCCGGAACAAAAACAGTTATGATACAAGAGGACAGATCTGTGCAGGCTGTCCGCATTATAAAGGAATGGAGGGTACATTTTGTGCACCCTCTTTTCTTACTGTACAGGAGAAATTTTTCAGGAGGAAAGCTTATGTCTTTAAGTGTAATGCTGCAGCAGCTTGCCAGTGGTATGGTAGTTTCTGTAGAGATTTTTGTAGTGACATTACTTTTTTCACTTCCGCTGGGACTTCTGATCTGCTTTGGCAGAATGTCCAAGAATCCGGCGATACGTGGAATTGTGTCTGCCTACATATCAGTTATGCGTGGAACCCCGTTAATGCTGCAATTGATGGTTGTGTATTTCGGACCATACTTTATTTTTGGAATCCGTATTTCCATGGGATACAGCCTGATCGCTGTGTTTATTGCATTCAGTATTAACTATGCTGCATATTTTGCGGAGATTTACAGAGGAGGAATCGAATCTATTTCAGCGGGACAGTATGAGGCTGCAAAGATCTTGGGATACAGCAAAGCCCAGACATTTTTCAGGATCATCCTGCCGCAGGTGATCAAGAGAATCCTTCCATCTGTGACAAATGAGGTTATCACACTGGTAAAGGATACGTCACTGGCATTTGTTGTTGCTGTTTCGGAGATGTTTACAATTGCAAAACAGATTGCAAGTGCACAGACGACTATGATGCCTTTTGTGATCGCTGCTGTTTTCTATTTTGTGTTCAATCTTCTTGTTGCGATTGTAATGGATAAGATTGAGAAAAAACTGAATTATTATCGCTGACAGGCGGCTGGGGTTATAAAATATTTTTTGACTCTGACATTATTTAATTTAAGAGGAATATTTGCTATGGTATTATTTGAAATGAAAAACATAAAGAAGAGCTTCGGCAGCCTTGAAGTATTAAAAGACATTTCACTTCAGGTAGAGGAGGGTGAGGTTCTTAGTATTATCGGACCTTCCGGTTCCGGTAAATCCACACTTCTCCGCTGTGCCACCGGCCTTGAGACACCGGACAGCGGTGAGATCATCAAGCAGGGGGATGTGGGACTGGTATTTCAGAACTTTAATCTTTTCCCCCATTTTTCCGTACTGAAAAATATCACAGATGCTCCGATCAGAGTGCAGAAGAGAAAGAAAGAAGAGGTTTATGCACAGGCAAGAACTCTGTTAAAGCAGATGGGACTTGCAGACAGAGAGAATGCATATCCGTTTCAGCTTTCCGGCGGCCAGCAGCAGCGTGTCTCTATTGCCAGAGCATTATGTATGAATCCGAAGATCCTGTTTTTTGATGAGCCTACTTCCGCCCTTGATCCGGAGCTTACGAGTGAAATTCTTAAGGTAATCAAAGATCTGGCAGCAGAACACATCACTATGGTGATCGTTACTCATGAGATGACATTTGCAAGAGATATTTCTGATCATATTATTTTTATGGATAAGGGACTGATCGCAGTTGAGGGGAGTCCAAAAGAGGTATTTGAATCAGAACATGCGAGAATGAAAGAATTTCTTGGTAAATTCCATCAGGGATAAGGTTTTTGTGGTTGCTTTTAGAGGAATGATGTTATATAATTTCAACGTACGTGGTTGAGAAAAACGTACGTACAGAAGTGAAATAAAAGGATTAAAAATAATATCCTATAAAAAACAGGAGAGTGAAGATGAGTACAGACAGATATGTAAGTCCTTTATCAGAACGTTATGCCAGCAAAGAAATGCAGTATATTTTTTCCCCGGATATGAAATTCCGCACATGGAGAAGACTCTGGATCGCACTTGCTGAGACAGAGAAAGAGCTTGGCCTTAACATTACACAGGAGCAGATTGATGAACTGAAGGCACATGCAGAGGATATCAATTATGACGTTGCAAAGGAACGTGAACGTCAGGTGCGTCATGATGTTATGTCTCACGTATATGCGTATGGCGTACAGTGCCCGAAAGCAAAAGGAATCATCCATCTGGGAGCAACCTCCTGTTATGTAGGTGATAATACAGACATTATTGTAATGACAGAAGCATTAAAGCTTGTGAAGAAGAAACTGGTCAATGTTATTGCCGAGCTTTCTGCTTTCGCTGATAAATATAAAGATCAGCCTACTCTGGCATTTACACATTTTCAGCCTGCACAGCCTACTACAGTAGGTAAGCGTGCAACACTCTGGACACAGGAATTCCTGCTTGATCTGGAGGATCTGGAGTATGTTCTGGGAACAATGAAGCTTCTGGGATCCAAAGGTACAACCGGAACACAGGCAAGCTTTCTGGAACTGTTTGACGGAGATCAGGAGACTATCGACAAGATTGATCCGATGATTGCAGAGAAGATGGGATTTAAGGAATGCTATCCGGTATCCGGACAGACATATTCCCGCAAGGTAGATACACGTGTTGCCAATATTCTTGCAGGAATTGCAGCAAGTGCACACAAGATGTCCAATGATATCCGCCTTCTTCAGCATCTGAAGGAAGTAGAAGAACCATTTGAGAAATCTCAGATCGGCTCCTCTGCAATGGCGTATAAGAGAAATCCTATGAGAAGTGAGCGTATTGCTTCCCTTTCCAGATATGTAATGGTAGATGCCCTTAACCCGGCGATCACATCTGCAACTCAGTGGTTTGAGAGAACTCTGGATGACTCTGCAAATAAGCGTCTGAGTATTCCGGAAGGTTTCCTTGCTATTGACGGAATCCTTGACCTCTGTCTTAATGTTGTAGATGGATTGGTTGTTTATCCGAAGGTTATCGAGAAACATATGATGGCAGAGCTTCCGTTCATGGCTACAGAGAATATCATGATGGATGCTGTAAAAGCAGGCGGTGACCGTCAGGAACTTCATGAGCGTATCCGTGAGCTTTCCATGGAAGCCGGAAAGACTGTCAAGGTAGAAGGCAAAGATAATAATCTGCTGGAACTGATCGCAGCAGATCCTGCATTCAACCTTTCTCTGGAAGATCTGCAGAGATCCATGGATCCGAAGAAATATATCGGACGTGCCAAAGAGCAGACAGAGAGATTTGTAAATACAGTAGTTCAGCCGATCCTCGATTCCCATAAGGAACTTCTGGGAGTGAAAGCTGAGATCAATGTCTGATCAGTAAATACTTAACATAACGGTTTGGAATATTACAGAATCTGATATAAAGATAATAAGCGTTGCTGTTTCCTGATGATGTCCGGCAGGTCATTCTGCAAGGCCGGGTAAACAGTAATCGGTAAATACAGGAGGAATTATATAATGGTAAAAGCAGTTGTTGGTGCTAACTGGGGAGATGAAGGTAAAGGTAAGATTACCGATATGCTCGCTGAGAAGGCTGATATTATCGTAAGATTTCAGGGTGGTGCAAATGCAGGTCATACAATCGTAAATAACTATGGTAAATTTGCCCTTCATACTCTGCCGTCAGGTGTGTTTTATGATCATACTACAAGTGTGATCGGCAACGGTGTTGCACTGAATATCCCGGTATTTTTCAAAGAGTACAATGAAGTGGTAAGCAGAGGTGTTCCGGCCCCGAAGATCCTTATCTCCGAGAGAGCACAGATGGTTATGCCATACCATATTCTTTTTGACCAGTATGAGGAAGAACGTCTGGGCGGCAAATCTTTCGGATCTACCAAGTCAGGTATTGCTCCGTTCTACTCAGACAAATATGCAAAGATTGGTTTCCAGGTAAGTGAACTTTTTGATGAAGAACATCTGAAAGAAAAACTTGCAAGTGTATGTGCGACAAAGAATGTTCTTCTTGAACATTTATATCACAAACCGCTTCTTAATGTGGATGAATTATTTGCTGAACTTATGGAATATAAGAAAATGGTTGAACCATATGTATGTGACGTATCCCTGTATCTGTGGAACGCATTAAAAGAAGGTAAAGAAGTTCTTCTTGAGGGACAGCTTGGTTCTCTGAAAGACCCGGATCATGGAATTTATCCGATGGTTACATCTTCCTCTACCCTGGCAGGATATGGTGCAGTAGGAGCAGGTCTTCCACCATATGAGATCAAACAGATTGTTACTGTATGCAAGGCATACTCCAGTGCAGTAGGAGCAGGTGCATTTGTTTCTGAAATCTTTGGCGATGAAGCAGATGAACTGAGAAGACGTGGCGGTGACGGCGGTGAATTTGGTGCTACTACAGGCCGTCCAAGACGTATGGGATGGTTTGACTGTGTTGCTTCCAAATACGGATGCCGTCTTCAGGGAGCTACAGATGTTGCTTTCACAGTTCTTGATGTTCTTGGATATCTGGATGAAATTCCGGTCTGCACAGGATATGAGATTGATGGAAAAGTAACAACAGAATTTCCGACAACTACACTGCTTGAGAAAGCAAAACCGGTTCTGGAGACTCTGCCGGGATGGAAATGCGACATCCGCGGAATCAAAAAATATGAAGATCTGCCGGAGAACTGCAGAAAGTATGTTGAGTTCGTTGAGAAACATATCGGATTCCCGATTACTATGATCTCCAATGGCCCGGGACGTGACGATATCATCTACAGAAATAAATAATAAGGATAAATTTACCTGTCTGATCGGCAGACGGTAAATAAGACTATACGCCGGGGAATTTCTCCGGCGTGTCTTTTATATAACTGGAGGCTTATGAAAAAAGATAATAATAAGATAAAAAAAATCGGGGCATGGATCGCAATCATAATCCTGCTTCTTGCATGTTGTATGCCGATGATTTTTGCATTCGGGAATGGAGAAGATTCGCAGGTCTATTTTAAAGCCTCGCTTGCAGTGGCGATCATGGTTCCCATCATGGCTTATGCAATATGGATGGTTTATAAATTACTGAACAGGAATAAAAAGGTGGTGGATTCGGATATGGAGAATATTATTTTTGACGTTGGACAGGTTCTTGTAAAATATGACTGGGAGACCTATCTGGACAGTTTTGGTTTTCCGAAGGAAGAGCGTGATAAAATTGCGGAAGTGGTATTTCAGAGCAATACCTGGAATGAGAGAGACAGAAGCAGCGAGACTGAGCAATATTATGTAGATCAGATGGTAAAAGCTGCACCGGAGTACGAAAAGGATATCCGAGAGGTAATGCGCCGTTCTGACGAGACAATTGAGAAAACAGATTATGCGGAAACCTGGGTGAGATATCTGAAAGATAAAGGATATCATGTTTATATTCTTTCCAATTATGCAACTGACACACTGGAGAGAACGGAGGATAAACTTACGTTTCTTAAATATGTAGACGGAGCAGTGTTCTCCTGTCAGGTGAAGCAGATCAAACCGGAACCGGAAATTTACAAAACCCTGCTCGGACGCTACCATCTTGACCCGGAGAAATCCGTATTTCTGGATGACAGAGCGGAGAACTGTGAGGCAGCCAGAAAACAGGGAATCCATGCAATTCAGTTTAAATCTTTTAAACAGGCAGCAGCAGAACTGGAGAAACTGGGCGTCAATTAAAATTGTTACTGTTCACTCCGTTCTCAGTAACATAGCCAAAATTCATTCTAGTACAGCGTTTCGTAAATAACTATACCAATCGCGTAGGATGCGGATTCGAGTGTGCTGGTATAAAAACGCAGGCGTAGCGGGCTACGCTGAGGCTTTTAGACCTGTGCAATCGGATTCGCAGACAAGTGAGTGGTATAGTTATTTCGAAAACGATGTACTAGATTGCCTGCGGCAATGGAATTTTGGCTTGTATGTCTCGGGATTTTGGCATATTCATGCCAAAACACCTCGCGGGATAGTGGTGTGTGAACAGTAACTTAAAATTCACTAAAAATACAAAGAATATCATTTGTATTTTTAACTGAAAGATGATATAATAATAAAGCTTGTGGAAGGAATATTTTCCATATGTTTCCGCACAGGCATAATACCTATGAAATATTGGAAAAGAGGATTAAAGGAAATGAGCGATAAAACAATCTTAGAGCAGTGGCGTGCCATCGCCTATGACCAGCAGGCAGACCGTAATAAACTTCAGAGATTTTGGGCAAATTATTTTAATATTGAAAAAGGAATTTATGAGCAGCTTCTTAGCAACCCGGATGAGGTAGTAACCGGTACAGTTAAGGAACTGGCTGAAAAATATGGACAGGAAGTTCTGACAATGGTTGGTTTCCTGGATGGAATCAATGACAGTCTGAAGATTCCGAATCCGATTGAGACAATGGATGAGAACACAAAGGTTTCTCTGTGCTTCGATAAAGAACTTCTTTATAAGAATATGGTAGATGCAAGAGCTGACTGGCTGTATGAACTGCCACAGTGGGATGAGATCTTTACACCGGAGAAGAGAAAAGAACTTTATCTCGAGCAGAAGAAATCAGGAACAGTTGTCAAAGCAAAGAAAATCGGACGTAATGATCCTTGTCCTTGCGGAAGCGGCAAGAAATATAAATATTGCTGCGGTAAGAATGCGTAAGCATCCAAATCTGGAATATATTATCGTGCTTGGTGCCCATGTAGAAGGTACCCGGCTTACAAAAGCCCTTCTGGAACGTACCAGGAGGGCTTTACAGTATATGGAAGAAAATCCTGAGACTAAGGCTGTTCTGTCCGGAGGAAAAGGGGACGGAGAATCTATCACAGAAGCTCAGGCAATGTGCAATTATCTTGTGGAACATGGAATTGACAGAGAACGACTGATCCTGGAAGAGAAATCTACCAGCACAACAGAGAATCTGAAGTTCAGTCTGGGAATGATCGGACTGAATCATTCGGTTGGCATTGTCACCAATAATTTTCATGTTTTCCGGGGAACGGCCATAGGAAAGAAATGTGGATGCAGAGAAATTTATCCCATTCCTTCCAGATACCGTTCATGGAGACTTCTGATATATATTCCAAGAGAAATCCTGGCAATCATCAAAGATAAGCTGATGGGAAATATGTGACTGTTATGCGAATCACTATTTGACAGAGAAATATTTTTCCTTAATAACAGAAACCGGCATTTCCTGTCCGGTCCAGATCTGGAAAGCTTTAGCCCCCTGATGAAGAAGCATATACATGCCATTAAAGGTCTGGCATCCGGCTGCTTTAGCCTCTCTGAGCAGTCGGGTTTCCTGTGGCTCATAGACAACATCTGCCACTACAAGCTCAGGATGGAACAGAGATGTATCTTTGATGATGGTATCGTCGATATCCGGAACCATGCCTACAGAGGTTGCATTGATCAGCAGATAACTCTGTGCAATGGAATCTCGCAATGCAGTATGATCATCATTGTCGAAGAGGCAGACCTGACAACCTGTTTTAGCAGAGAGATTCTCAGCGAATTTCTGTGTGCGATTCCAGTATCTGCTGGTGCGGCGGGCAAAAATATGTACGGAAGCCGCACCGTCCAAGGCAGACTGTGCACAGATGGCCATCGAAGCTCCTCCTACTCCCATGACAGTTATATTTTTACCGGTAATATCATGTCCCGCATCACGTACAGATTGCATAAAACCGTACCCGTCTGTATTGTATCCGATTAACTTTCCGTTATCGTTCAGTACAGTATTGACAGCACCGATCAGTTGGGCTTCAGGGGAAAGCTCATCCAATAATTCTACAATTTTATTCTTATTCGGCATGGTAAGGTTGAAACCGCGAATGCCGCAAGTCTTTAATCCTGCAACTGCTGCAGGAAGAGTTTCTTCATTTACATCAAAACATAAATATACATAGTCAAGCCCGAGAAGGCGAAATGATTCATTATGCATCAAAGGGGAAATGCTGTGTGCTACCGGGCTTCCTAAAAGCGCGGTAAGACCTGTGTGTCCGGTAATATTATTCATGTTAAAATCCTCCAGTCTGTTTTGTAGCAGAGACATAAAATACTGTCTGAATTGTGACAGTATAGAAGATGCCCTTCTAAAACATAGAAATTATCTATCATTTTATTCTAACTTCAATTATATGTCAATACATGTTCATTTTGGTTTATATGATAAAAACTGTCGATTTAGTGCGACAAATAATAAGACATAATTCCTCCGTTTTGACAAAATCCGCATACTTTATCACGTATAATGAATCTCACTTACCGAAGTGAAGGAGAAGTCAGAGGCAGTATCAGACGGAGGGAAGGAAATGCATTACGAAATATACATAGATGTAGTTTTTTTCACAAATCTCCTGATAGATTACATATTGATCAGATTTACAGGAATATTATTCCGATGTGGAAGAAGCAGAAAAAGAGCTCTTCTGGGAGCTGCTGCAGGTGCGGTGTTTTCCTGCTGGATCATTTATCTGCAATCTTTTCTGAAGTCTGGGATTTTTCTTCCGGCACTTGTCCTGCTGCATGGTGGCTGTGCTGCAGGAATGCTTGTGATCGGATGTAATCTGAAAAGGGGAAGTCTGCTGCTTAAAGCAATACTTACACTGTATTTTGCCGCATTTCTGTGTGGAGGGTTCTGGGAAGTGATCGTCAGTGATAAGTTGACAGTCAAAATGTTTCTGATCCTTGCAGCAGCAACGTGGTCCGGCATTACAGCGTTGTCATATCTGATGGATTCCCTGAGAATACGGACAAAGAATATCTATCCGATAACCATATACTATAAAGGATGTGGATATCCTTTTCATGGATTTTATGATTCCGGAAATCTGCTTATGGATTCTGTAAACGGAAAACCTGTATCTGTAGGGACAGAAAAAGTTTTATCTGAAATATGTTCAGAAGAAACCGTAAGCTGTTTAAAACACCTGAAAGAAAATCCCGGGGAGTCTGGGAAACCGGGAACTGCCGGGCTTCATCCACATTTTACCTTTTTTCACAGTATAGGAAAAGAACAGGGAATGATGCTGGCTGTTACTTTTGAGAGACTCTGCATTCAGACTCCCGCAGAGGTTGTCTGCATAGACAATCCGGTATTTGCATTTTCATTTGAAACATCCGCTTTTGGTAAGGAATACGAGGTACTTTTGAATTCCAGATTACTTTAACGGGAGGGGTTGTGACTATGAGCTGTTATCCATTACAGGTAGTGTCAAGAATGGTGATGAACCGTTCAGGAGAAGTTTTTTATATTGGTGGAAATGATGTGCTGCCGGCACCACTGGAGCCGAAGCGTGAGGCGTTTATACTGCAGAAGCTTGGAACGGGGCAGGAAGAAGAAGCGAAGTCTGTTCTGATCGAACATAATTTAAGGCTTGTGGTGTATATTGCAAAGAAGTTTGATAACACAGGAGTCGGGGTGGAGGATCTGATCTCAATCGGAACGATTGGGCTGATCAAGGCGATCAATACCTTTAATCCTGTAAAAAATATCAAGCTTGCCACTTATGCATCCAGATGTATAGAGAATGAGATCCTGATGTATCTTCGCCGCAACAGTAAGACGAAGATGGAAGTGTCCATAGACGAACCGCTGAACGTAGACTGGGATGGAAATGAACTCCTGCTTTCTGATATTCTGGGAACTGATGAGGATGTGATTTCAAGACGTCTGGAAGACGAAGTGGAGATTTCGTTGTTATCAAAGGCAATTAGAAAGCTTTCACCGCGTGAGCAGACGATCATCCGTCTTAGATTTGGTCTGGGAAAGGAGAATGCTGCAGAGAAAACACAGAAAGAGGTTGCAGACCTTCTGGGAATTTCTCAATCATATATTTCCAGGTTGGAAAAAAGGATCATGAAGAGATTGAAAAAGGAAATTGTGAAATATGAATAGACGTAATTGGGGAATGTAGTATAATGATATAAAGGATAGTAACTATTCAGCAATCCGCTTGTAACTGTGAAAGCACTGAACGGTTATGATATAAGCAAACTGTGGGAACTGTTTTGCAGTGGGTGATTCACAGATATCAAGTCGGGGAAAGAAAAAAGGACAGAAGAGAAAAGTGAAGGTAAATAAAATACAGACAGAAAAAAACAAAGATAAAACTCTGAGGCAGGATACAGAAAGCTGCATACTGGCAGATTGCAGTTTATGTCCGAGAAATTGCCATGTAGACAGAACAGCCGGAAAAACCGGATACTGTGGAATGAATCAGAAGGTTAAGATTGCAAGGGCAGCTTTGCATATGTGGGAAGAACCATGTATTTCGGGAACCAGAGGTTCCGGGGCAGTCTTTTTTACAGGATGCAATCTGAGATGCTGTTTCTGCCAGAACCGGGAAATTGCCATTGGTGACAGTGGTCTTGAGATCACTGAGGAAAGACTGGCAGAAATATTCCTGGAACTGCAGGAAAAGGACGCTGCAAATATCAATCTGGTAACCGGAACACATTATATTCCACAGATCATCGCAGCTTTGGACTGTGCAAAGAAGCAAGGGCTTAATATTCCGGTTGTCTATAACTGTGGTGGATATGAGAACACAGAGACATTGAAACTTCTGGACGGATATGTGGACATTTATCTTCCGGATTACAAATATGCGGAGAGCGAATTGGCGGTGAAATTTTCACATGCGAATGATTATCCTGAAAGAGCTATGGAAGCAGTTAATGAGATGGTACGCCAGACAGGAATGCCACAGTTTGATGCAGAGGGATATATGAAACGTGGGACTATTGTGAGACATCTTATATTGCCGGGGCATACAAGAAATTCAAAAAAGGTTCTGAAACTTTTACATAAGACTTTTGGAAAGCAGATTTATATCAGTATCATGAATCAGTACACACCGGTTTTTGAGCAGAAAGAATATACAGAACTGAATCGTTGTGTAACCAGAAGAGAATATGAAAAAGTTCTGGACTATGCATTTGAGCTTGGGATTGAAAATGGATTTTTTCAAGATGGTGAAACTGCCAGAGAGAGTTTTATTCCTGCGTTTGATTATGAAGGCGTGAGAAAAATGCCATAAAATAAAAAACTCCCATAAATGGAAGGAGGCCGGTACTTTCGTACCGGCGCGTATGAAAAAGAAAAATATTTATAAGAAAGATTCATCATCTTTCTAAAGTTCATTATATCCAATAAATATGAATAAAATATGAATACAGTGTAAAAAAATAAAATTTGTTTTGCCAAAATATTTTTAGAATTTCTTCCATGTATCCCTTACAAACAATATCAGTAACGGGAAAATCTCAAGACGTCCTGCCAGCATATCAAAAGTAAGGATAAGCTTTGAAAACCATGAGAACATACCGAAGTTTCCGGTAGGTCCTACCAGTTCCAGACCAGGTCCGATATTATTAAAGGTTGCCGCAACCGCCGTAAAATTCGTGATCAGATTGAAATCGTCAAAGGCAATCAGGAATATGGAGGATGCAAAAATCAGCATATATACAATGAAGAAAATATTTGTGGAACGAACAACTTCATGTGGGATGGCTTTGCCGTCCATTTTTATTTTCTTTACCGCATTTGGATGCAGAAAAATATGAAGCTCCTTGCGGACTGTTTTGCAGAGAATCAGGATCCTGGATACTTTAATGCCGCCGCCTGTACTTCCGGCACATGCACCGATAAACATCAGCAGCACCAGGATTGTCCGCGAAATTTCCGGCCAGGTATTAAAATCTGTTGTTGCATATCCGGTTGTTGTGATAATGGAACCAACCTGGAAAGCTGCCTGCTGAAAAGCTTTGGCTGCACTTCCGAAAATATGGTAAATATTGCAGGCGATGATAAGAATTGCAATACCGATGATTCCGAAATAATACCGCACTTCTTCCATTTTAAAAGCCTGAGCAAATTTTTTTGTGATAATGAAAAAGTAAGCATTAAAGTTAACGCCAAATAAAATCATAAATACAGTAATGACCACCTGCAGATATGTACTGTAACTGGCCATGCTGTCATTTTTAATACCAAATCCTCCGGTACCTGCAGTACCGAAAGCTGTACATATGGAGTCAAACAGCGGCATACCACCGACCAGAAGAAGCAGGATCTGGATCACTGTCATTACGAAATAAATAGAATACAGAATTTTGGCAGTTGACTGTACTTTTGGCGCAAGCTTGCTTACAGATGGTCCGGGACTCTCCGCTTTCATAAGATTCATATGATAACCGCCGGTAAGTGGAAGAAGGGAGAGGATGAAAACCAGAACACCCATTCCGCCGATCCAGTGCGTGAAGCTTCTCCACATCAGCATACAATGAGGAAGTGTCTCCACATCGCTGAGAATACTGGCTCCTGTTGTAGTAAAACCCGAAACTGTTTCAAATAATGCATCTACAGGATTTGGAATGCTTCGGCTGATCACAAAGGGGATTGCTCCTATGATACTCAGAACGATCCAGCTTAATGCTACAGTCACGAAACCTTCTTTTGTGTAGAAAGCCTTTCTTGTCGGCTTTTTCCTGGTGAGAGGAAGCCCGATGACCAGGCATAAAGCAATCGTGATCAGAAAAGCTACACCGGAAGTTTCCTGATAGATGAGTGCCGTAATTGCGGGCAGAGCCATAAATACAGCTTCAATTTTCAGAATCATTCCGATGATATAGATAATAATGGAATAGTTCATGATTTGGCTCCTTTATTTTTCCAGAATATCTGTGATATCGCGAAGGCCCTTCTGAGAAGTTACTATGATAACGGTATCTCCGACCTGAATGGTATCCTGGCCTCGGGGAATCTTGACCTGACCATTTCGGTTCAGGTAACCTACAAGAAGGTTTTTCTTCAGGTTCAGTTCAGATAATGGAATGCCTGTTACCGGTGAATTTTCGCGGATGGCAAATTCCAGAGCTTCTGCCTGATTATCCAGGATATGATAAAGGGTTTCAATATTGCTGCCGATGCTGTTCTGCATGGCACGTACATACTGCAGGATATAGTCGGCTGTGATATATTTCGGATAAATGACGCTTCCGATATCAAGGTTATCAATGACATCATCAAAGGCAAGGCGGTTTACCTTGGCAATCAGTTTGGCATTGGAAACTGTTTTGGCAAAGAGTGAAAGGAAAACATTTTCCTCATCCATGTTTGTGAGTGATACAAAAGCCTCTGTGCGTGAGAGTCCCTCTTCCATAAGGAGAGAACGATTGGTTCCGTCTCCGTTAATGATAGTTGCCTCCGGAAGCAGATCACTTAAGGTTTCACAGCGGGACTCATTCTGTTCGATGATCTTAACGGAGATGTTCATATCAAGCAGGGCTTTTGTAAGGTAATAGGAAATGGTTCCTCCGCCGACAATAATGGCGTTTTTTACCTGATTGGTTTTCAGGCCGATCTTTTTGAAAAAGGCTGCTGCATTCACCGGGGAAGCAAGAATGGAAACCATATCTCCGTCGTGGATCACCTGATTACCGCCGGGAATAGATACATGATCCCGACTTTCTACTGCGCAGAACAAGACGTCGCATTTCAGGGCTTCCGTAATGCGTGAGATTGTCATGCCATCCAGATTAAATTCAGGAAGCACTTTGAATTTCAGCATTTCTACACGACCACGTGCGAAAGTATCGATCTTGATAGCTGAAGGGAAGCGTAAGAGACGGGAAATTTCCTGTGCAGCTGCAAGCTCTGGGTTAATGATCATAGTAACACCCAGACGCTTCTTGATGAAGCTGATCTCTTTGGCATAGATAGGATTGCGGACACGGGCAATCGTCTGGCAATGGCCGGTTTTCTGTGCGATCAGGCAGCAGAGGAGATTCATTTCATCAGAGCCGGTTACGGCAATCAGGATATCTGCATTCTCAATACCTGCTTCCACCAGCGTGTTGATACTTGCACCGTTTCCCACGATACCCATGGCATCAATGTCATTCTGAAGGGAAGTGATCACATTAGAAGAAACGTCTATAAGAGTAATGTCGGATTCTTCTTCCTGAAGCTGTTCTGCCAGGGTACGTCCAACTTTACCGCACCCAACAATAATTATCTGCATAATTCCTCCAATAAGGGGGCTGTCACATAATATCTATGTGAGACAGCCCCTTTTATATCATATTTTTGTTTGTAATTGCTCAATATTTTTGGCAATTACTTTTGTGGCTATTAAGCTAAGAATACTATAGCACCACCAGATATATTTGTAAAGCAAATATGAAATTTCTGTGATTTTTAAGATGGAGCGTATTACTGTTCATTCCGTTCTCAGTAACACGCTTCGCGATGCTAATCGCATAAATTCGCGCAGTATGTCGCAGGTTTTGGCTGCGTACGTTATTTATTGCTGTTGCATGATGCAGTGCAGGGATTATCAAATCCCGGGGTAAAAGCATAGAAATTTTTGGCATCAAGTTCTTCCTGAATGGACTGAAGAGCTTCCCCAAATCTCTGGAAATGAACAACTTCTCTGGCACGCAGGAATTTGATGGGATCCGCAATCTCAGGTATATTTCGGACTACTCTGAGAATATTGTCATAAGTAGAACGGGCTTTTTGCTCTGCAGCAAGATCCTCGAACAGATCAGTGATCGGATCACCTTTACTCTGAAATTCACATGCATTAAATGGTACGCCACCTGCTGCCTGTGGCCAGACTCCCACTGTGTGATCGATATAATACGGTCCAAATCCGGATTTCTCAATTTCCTCCATGGAAAGGTCCCGGGTAAGCTGATGTACAATAGTGGATACCATTTCCAGATGACTGAGTTCTTCTGTTCCTATATCGTTGAGCAAAGCAGAAGTCGTTCGGTTCGGCATGGTAAAACGCTGGGAAAGATAACGCAGGGAAGCGCTGATCTCACCGTCCGGGCCACCGGAGTGCAGTACCCTATAATAGACCTGCAGACCCAGCGTTTATGCGGGTTTGCGGGATTTTTAATTCAGAAAAAATATTACAAAAATGTTAAAAAGGCTGAAATAGCACTTTTTTATGGATGGATGAAATTCAGGAAATAATGATGTCAAAAGACATTTTTCCGGATTCCTTATCATATATGATCTGTTCCACAACACTTCTGATCAGATTTCCCTTTTCTTCATAACCTACGTCTGGATTCTTCAGGACATCCGCAACAGAACGGATTTCTTTCAGGATTTCTTCTGTGTCAGGCTGATCTGCTTGTTCTTCCTGCAATAGCTGCGAAAGGGCAGCAGTCAATTCTAACCGATCTGATACCAGACGATCCTTATTATTCTTATATTCTTCCAGAGTATCTACGCCTGCCTCATAAGCCTCTTTGATTCTGCTTTCTCTCATGGTGAGCTTACTGATTTCTTTTTGTAACTGTTCGATCTGCAGTGAATGATCAGTCTTTTTCTTTTTACATACATATGTAAATTCTGCCCCATCTAAGATCTGATCAAAATAACTTATCACAGCTTCTTCAGCCTTTTTGACCGATAAGGCAACAGAAGTCTTATGAAATCCCTTTGCGTACTTCCAGCACTGGAAATAAGGACACTTATTATTACCGGTGTAAGAAAGCGTGGCCCCGCAGACAGAACACTTCAAAAGACCGGATAGCCAGTGCTTACAGGCAGAGACATTCCGTGCCTTGACCGGGCGTTTCCGGGAAGTGATCAGCTTCTGACGTTTTTCGTACCGTTCCCTGGAAAGACGTACCTCATGGCTTCCTTCAAATTCCACTCCGTTCCAGACAACAGTTCCGCAATAGAAGGGATTTCCAAGAATCCGGTCAACGCTGCGCCGCTCGAAGAGTTTTCCGCGTTTTGTCCGGTACCCGAGATCATTGCAACGCCTGGCAATAGCTGTCTCATCTAAGTTCTGATTATCATACAGGTCCATAATATAAGAGACAATGGCATATTCAGCCTCATTGATAACATAAGGCTTTCCATGTCCAACTGCAGTATAGCCAAGACAGGGAGACGTCTGATAGCCTTTTTGCAGGGCTTTTTCTTTCATGCCACGCAAGACCTCACCCGACAATCGAATGGAATAGTATTCATCCATCCATTCGATGATGCGCTCGATCAGGCTGCCAAAAGGTCCCTCGATCAATGGTTCAGATACACTGATCACGTCTACATTATCCTTCTTGAGCATGCTTTTGTATACGATAGACTCTTCCTGGTTACGGGCGAAACGACTGAATTTCCATACCAGGATTACATCAATAGGATGAGATGGCTGCTTCGCCAGGGCAATCATCTTCTGAAACTCCGGACGCTTCTGCGCATGCCGGCCGGAAACACTCTCAGTAAAGATAAAGTCCCCGGAAACAATCATGTCATTCTTCTGAGCGTAATCCAGCAAAAGACGTTTCTGCGCATCAGGAGATAACTCTGTTTGGTCCTCTGTCGAGACGCGGATGTAAAGACATGCCACTTTACTGCTCATAAATATCACCTCGGTTTTATAAAATATGTAATTTTAAGCATAAAAATAACAGCCACACAAACGTTTGGCTTGTGTAACTGCTCCGAAGATGATACAATATCTTTGCCAAAAGAAAGGGATCTCTTCGGAGATTCTTGAGCCGTCCCTGTTACCAGCGGGGGCGGTTTTTATTATAATAATTCAGAGATCGCAATTGATAAATCGGGATATATACATACTGGAATTTCATCGTCGAAAGAATACAATCCGGTACCCGATTCATTTTCAAAATCGTAGACATTTACGATACCTTTCAGGGGGTTTATAATCCAATATTCTCTGACTCCGGCCATCCGGTATTTAAATAATTTTATTCCGTAATCTTTACTCTGGGTAGCAGGAGAAACAACCTCAATTACCCAGTCAGGTGCACCATGACAACCTTTTTCATCTACTTTGTCCGGTGAGCAGACAACTGTTAAGTCTGGTTCGACATAGTTCTTGTTATCTTCATTCAGGAACACTGCAAATGGAGAGACATATGGTTTACAGGATCCGCTTTTACTTTTAATGTAATTGCGGATAGTAGCATACAGTTCACCGACGATTACCTGATGCCTGGTATTAGGTGGTGCCATCATATAGATCTGTCCATCAATCAGCTCTGCACGTTCGCCATCAGGAAGAGCGTAGATGTCATCTATTGTATAAATCCGTTCTTTGGGTAATGGCATAATGAAAACTCCTTTCGTTAATCCATTGATGTGATCACATATATACAAATGTTCGACTTGTGTAACTGCTCCGAAGATGATACAATATCTTTGCTAAAGTACTGGATCTCTTCGGAGATTCTTGATCCGTCCCTGTTACTAGCAGGGGCGGTTTTTATATGAATTTTTGTGTGATTAGCTGATTTAAACGTTCAAGCAAATCGTTTGGAAAACCCAAAACATCAAATATGCTTTGACCATTGAAATGTATGTCTTTATAAGGTGAAAGAATATTAAATAATTCGGATCTAAATCTGAATTATTAGATATTCTCAATTCAATCAATTTCTGGTGATTCCCCGTCATTCGAGGCATCTGTTCAAACGAGAATGTTTGGTTGCTGTTACCAGTAAGGGCACTTTTTGAAGACATTATTGAATGCAATGATAATTAAATAAACAGGGATTCTTCAAAAAATCTGCTTGTATAGGAATTAGGGCATCTTACCCATCCAGAAATATCAGCATCCTCAGCCCGGATATATATATAGGCACTGCCGCCAGAATATTTAATTTTATTTACAGTACATACTTCGTAAGCATCTGTTGTATAGATAATATTTCCGTTAGGGGCGTTCTTTATATTCAATGATTTTGCACATTTCCACATATTTTGTCCACCAAGAAGGGGATTGTATGATTTGGAATAAGTGACAGGATATGTAGTTTTGGAAAGCTTCAGAGAGCTTCCGGAAAGTTTATAAGTTATGGTATATTGAATAGAACCGACTCCTCCTGGCATTGACTGCATACGGATTTGAATGTAATTTGCACCAACTTTTTGAGTAAAACTATTATGGCGAGCATTGAAAGCACCTTTACGATGCGACATTAAATTGACAGCAGATACAAGTTTTCCAGATTTATAAGTCAATAATTTGTCGTAATCAATGTGATCATTATCAATGTCTTGGCATTTTAGCTTCAAAAAATGTTTATTTCCATTGAGAGTATAAAGATCTGCATTTACAAGATATATGTTTTGGGCGTTTAAACTAAAACTTTTTTTGCCATTCACCTCAATGTTCAGATAAGATTCCGACTTGAAATTTATTCGAATTTTATCAGCTTTGCCATCACCGGTGATGTCATATTTAGAGTATGCTACATTTGGCCGAATGGAAATGTTACTTTTTTGAGCTGCTTTAACAGTTAGCGGCATAGATATGGTGCTGATTGTAATTAGGGCAACTGTAAAATATTTTAATAATGTCTTTTTCATGTGAAAAACCTCCTGTATTCAAGAACTCATTCGCAGTTCTATGAGCTTTTGGTGATATCCAGTCATTCTAGACATCTGTTCAATAGTAAAATCTCTATATTCTTCCAATAGCGAATCTGGTAATAACAGCTCCGTTCTTTAATCTGCTGATGAAATCATATGTATCACCGCAAATGGTTCAAAATAAATAACATAATTATCAACAACAGCGTATACACCGTATTTAGAATGATAACACTGTATAGCCTCTTTTAAATATTCTTCCGTAGCGTTCAGATATTCAGCCATCTCATAAAGATTCCCACATCCTGCTTCATAAGCGCTGATCAGACCGGTAAGTCCAATCTTTAGATTATACCCATAAAGCCGAGCTCGATATTCCTGCTTTCGGCTTTCTACCTTATTCTGGTCTAAAATGTTTCCGGAGCTGGTGCGATAATGCCCGATTTCTTCGGCAAGCACACAGGATTTTTCTGCTTGTGTTTCTATATCCTTTCGGATTGCTATGTGACTGCCGCGGATCAGGCCATCATGTTCAGTAAGAGGTTGTTCTTTAACAAGTAACCCTTCTTGATCGGCAGCAGTCAGTAATTGTTCGTAATTCAATTGGGATCACCCCTTTAGCGATTAAAATAAAACGGTTCTCTCTAAGCTGTTTGCTTGTAGTCAACAACTGCAATTTCAGTCAGCATACCTTTAACTTTTTGAATAATTTCTTCAATTCGTTCAAGTGTTTCACCATTTAAGTATTCTTCCCCACATTGAGAACACTTTTCACAAGGAACATTCTTGATAATGATATAGCATCCCTGATAATCAGTCATGTAAGTTGTTGTAGAAGATTCAATATTACCTTTGCAGTAAAAACAAGTCATTATGCATTCTCCTTTCTGGTTTTGAAATCAGATTCCCATTTATCAAAACTGGGGAAATAAGCTGTTATAAGGAACAAATCCGATTCGTGATTTCCGATGACTACATGAAGATATTTATCTTCGATGCTCATCCCCAGAATTAAACAACTGGGGTAAGGATAATCATCTGGATATTGTTCGATGATTTCTCCATTCATAATACAGGCTATTACATCTTTTAAGAATATCCTACGCTGTTCCAGCCTTTTAGCTGCGTGGAGTGTAATACGAATGTTTTTAGGTATACATAGTTTACGCAATTCCAATATATCTAATGCCATATCATTCCTCCCATTTTGAATCATCATTCATAATATCCAAATCATGCTGAACACCTTCGGGTGTTTGCTCAACATCCGTCCGGGCATGAGCTGCAAGAAGATCTTCTTCCATCTGCTGGGCGGAGAGAAGGTTCTTAGAGTAGGCGAGAACCTTTCTCTGGTTATGAGGAGACAACTGATTGCAGATTTCTATGATTTCCTTGCACTGAGCAGAGACGGAAGAGTTCTGAACAGATTCTGCTTTATAGGGAGTTCTTTCCATAGGAACGTCAAAACCCATAAGCCATGCTTCACTTACGTTCAATGCATTTCCTAGAATAAAAAGCTTTTCTTGGTTAGGCTCTGTTTTTCCAGAACAGTATTGACTTATATCTGACTTATGCATTTTTACATTATACTTTTGACAATATGGAACAGTCAGATTAAGAATATCAACTTGCCGAAGTCCTCGCATATTCATTATTGTTTTTAAACGAATTGCAGTGTTTTCTTTCTTCATAATGTTCTCCTTTTCGTAATTGAAATATAACACATATTATACAAAAGTTCAATAATAAAAACCTAAAAGTTAAAAAAATTGAATTTTATGTTGGCAGAAAATGGACGACGTGATATTACACAGATAATTCAAAAGCTTGAACCGGAAAGGAGGTATCAAGTTGGCATTCGATTATAACAAGCTACGAGGAAGAATCGTGGAGATTTTTAACACTCAGTCGAACTTCGCAAGTGCAATGGGATGGTCGGAGCGCATATTGGCACTAAAGATGAATGGAATGTGTTCATGGAAGCAGATAGATATTTGTAAAGCAATACAGTTGTTGAAACTTACTATTGAGGACATTCCGATCGTATGTACTCGGGTAGGTCACTACTCTGTACTTACAGGATAAGAGCATATGAGAGGAGAGTCAACGAAAGTCGTTCGACAAACTGCTTAAATTTGTATAAACAGTAACCTATACATATCATTTCCCATACCATAAAGAAGAGGTGAGGAAGATGTCAGAATTAAAACTGGTAACAAGAAATATCCGTATTAATGGAATTCAGCATAAAGCCAGTGATATGTCAGAAGAAGAAATCAAATGCCTGCTCATCCAGAGACAGGATATAATTCTTCTGAATATGAATTACGAAAGAAAAGCCGCCGGTTAAGGCGGAGAAAGGAGGAACATATTAAGGTTGCGAATCATAGAATAGAAGACCTGGAAAGAAAAGGAGAATGATCATGGAACAGATCACAAACTATGTAAAACCGGAACTCATCGTAGTAGCTATTGCCTTATATTTCGTAGGAATGGCACTCAAACAGGCACAGGCAGTAAAGGATAAGTACATCCCGCTTATCCTTGGCGGAATCAGCATTGCAATCTGCGCGATCTATGTGTTTGCCACCTGCACCTGCGGTACCGGACAGGATATTGCAATGGCAATTTTTACAGCGATTACACAGGGAATACTGATTGCTGGTCTTTCTACATACGTGAACCAGATTGTAAAACAGGCAAATAAAGACGAATAAGGGATGAGAAACCATCCCTTTTCGCTCTATGAAAGGAGACGGACATGGAAATAAGAGGAATTGATGTATCTGCCTGGCAAGGGAAAATTGACTGGAAAACAGTTGCTGATTACGGCATGGGGTTCGCAATCCTGCGGATTACAGAAGCGGGAAACGTGATAGATAGCTACTTTGAGCAGAACTTCTCTGAATGCCGGAAATACAATATCCCGGTTGGGGCATATAAGTATTCTTATGCCATGACAGTTGCGGAGATACAGAGCGAAGCCAGAAAAGTAGTGGAAGTTCTGAACGGGCGAAAACTGCAGTATCCGGTCTGGCTGGATCTGGAATGGAATAATCAGAGAAGCCTCGGAGCTGAACAGATCCATAAATTGGCAGAAGCATTCGAAAAGATTATCACGGCAGCGGGATATAAATTTGGTATTTATTGCAATGTGGATTGGTACCTGAATGTAATTTGTAGCCATCTGAAAAAATACGATTTCTGGATTGCACGTTATCCGGCATCAGATAACGGTACTTTACAGGAACGACTCCGGCCGGACTTTGGTGTGGGCTGGCAGTATTCCAGTAAAGCAAAGATACCTGGCATCAGCGGAACTGTAGATAGAAATATATTTTACAAAGATTATAACGAAGCAAAAGATATAAAAAAGGAAAACGCAGTCATGACAAAGAGTGAAGCTATCAACGTAGTTCTGGGAATTGCAAAAGAAGAGATCGGGTACCTGGAAAAGAAAAATAACAGTAAGCTTGACAGCAAGACTGGAAATGCCGGATCAGCAAACTATACAAAATATTGGAGAGATATAAAACCATCCTATCAGGGGCAGCCCTGGTGCGCAGCGTTTATCTCCTGGTGTTTCATGAAAGCTTTTGGTCTGGATAATGCAAAGAAACTCTTAAAGCACTGGCCGTATGTATACTGCCCAACCTTAGGCGTATTATTTGTAAAGAATGCCAATCCAAAAGTTGGAGATATTGTTATCTTTAAACATGGCGGTACCTTTACCCATACCGGCTTTGTAACAAAAGTAGCCGGAGACAGATTCTGGACGATTGAGGGAAATACTTCCGGAGCATCCGGTATCGTGGCAAATGGTGGCGGGGTCTGCCAGAAGAGTTATTACAACAGTAACCTTCCAGGGACAAAATTCTGTACACCGGACTATTCAATTGTTTTATCTGCAGATAAAGATGAAACAGACAAGACAACAAACCCAGAAGGAGGCAGCTACATGTTTAACCCAGAGACAGTAAAAGCAGGAGACAAAAATACATCTGTGCTTCTCTTACAGGAAATATTAAGAGCCAGAGGCTTTAAAGGCAAAAACGGCAAAGCCCTGAAACTTACATGGACAGCAGATGTAAACACGATTTACGCTCTGAAAGCTTATCAGGAATCCAGAAAAGAAGTTTTGGAAGTGGATGGTATTTGCGGATCTGCTACTTGGAAAGACTTACTTGCGATTTAAAGTAAATATAAATAAAAAAAAGAGTATGGGTACAATGAGTACCCTTACCCATAAGATATTGTATCAGCTTCATTGCTTCTTATATATTATAGGGTATTACACTATGGGCCACCGTACTGGCTCATGATATACTGTGCAATTTTTGCATTGGGTTGTGTGATATTGATCGGATATTGAAGCCTTTTTTCATAATTCCACATAAATTATCTGCACGCTCCTTCCTTTTCCCATGGGAATGGCTGTTCCATCCATTTCCAGATGGATTCTCCGGTCTGATCTGTAATGTCAATAATCAGGGGACCATATGCTTCGGCGTATTCTTTTAATAGCTTTTTTCGTTCCTGCACAAGTTCGTGACAGTAAGTCAGAGCCTTTTCATCACAGGGATGTGTGTCAAGGTACAGAGTCATATCATTGACTGCGAAACTGACCTGATCGATACGGTTTAATAACTGTTTTTGGGAGCAATCTGTTTTCATCTTCGAATACCTCTCTTTCCACAAAATGGTTTGCATAACTGTGGGAAAATGGTTCCTACATTTAATGCATACTGCAGTGGGAAATTCTCTGTAAACTTCTGGCAGGGAACATATGCCATTGCAGGTTCCAGATACTGAAGATGCGAAAACATTTTATGTTTTTTTTCTTTGACACCCGGTATAGTACAGCTACAGTCTGTCGTGTTTCTGACAGAGCATTCGGAACTGTTCATATTTCTATTTGAAGGCTGAGGCATATTCATACCGCAGGTACGGTTATAAGGGCGGTTGCCGGAACATCCCATCCGATAATTTTCCATATATAATTCCCTTCTCTGAAAACTGTTTACATTATATTTTATGTCATGCTCATAAAACCGTGCTCATACAAGGCGAAATTTCATTGCCATAGTGAAGATTCGTTACTGTTCACATACCACTATCCCGCGAGGTGTTTTGGCATGAATATGCCAAAATCCCGAGACATACAAGCCAAAATTCCATTGCCGCAGGCAATCTGGAATGAATTTTGGCTAAGTTACTGTGAACGGAGTGAACAGTAACGAAGATTCATATCGTCTGACAGACAGATTCCTTTTTACTTTAGAATATGCTATTATATATAGGAAATATTTGCTGCCTGCCAAGTGTCAGCATCCAAAGAAAGTCGGGAGGTACATAAAGATGAAACTTACAATATTGGGAACCGGAAATGCAAAGGTGACGAAATGCTATAACACCTGTTTTGCGCTAAATGAAGATAAAGAATATTTTATGATAGACGGAGGTGGCGGAAACACAATTCTGAAGCAGCTGGAGGACGCAGGAATCAGCTGGAAAGAAATCAGAACTATATTTGTGACACATAAACACATCGATCATCTGCTTGGAATCATCTGGATGCTTCGTATGTATTGTCAGGGAATGGCAAGAGGACAGTTTGGCGGTGAAGTGACTATCTATGGACATGATGAAGTGATCAGCCTGCTGAAACAGATGGCAGAGATGCTTCTCACACCAAAGGAAACGAAATTTATCGGAGACAAAGTCCATCTGGAAGAAGTAAAGGACGGAGAAGATAGAACGATTCTGGGACACAGGGTGACATTTTTTGATATTCTGTCTACAAAGGCAAAACAGTTTGGGTTCTGCATGGAGTATGCAGAGGGAAAGAAGCTGACCTGTTGTGGAGATGAGCCATATAATGAATGTGAACAGAAATATGCCAAAAACAGCACATGGCTTCTTCATGAAGCATTCTGTCTGTTCTCCCAGGCAGATAAATTCAAACCATATGAGAAACATCATTCTACCGTAAAGGATGCCTGTGAGCTGGCACAGAAACTGGAAGCAGAGAATCTGATTCTGTATCATACAGAGGATAAAAATATTTCCAGACGAAAGGAGCTCTACACAGAAGAAGGCAGACAGTATTATAAAGGAAATCTCTGGATTCCTGATGATCTGGAAATCTACAAATTATAAAAAGACAAACCTCCGGAGGCTTGCCTTTTTTACAGCAATCTTTTTAAATGTATCATTTATGAGGGTTGCATAGTGATTATGCTGTATGGTCCACATGTGTTTTGGTGTCGGAAGACAAAATTTCACATGTAGTATGATCCTGTGAAAAAGTTTCCATAATTCCTGAAATAGTCCTGTGCAGATAAGGACGGTACTCAGCCAGAGACACAGGCTGCTGATACAGAATGCAGCTGTAGCAGGTGGAACCTACCAGCTCAATGATCGTAAAGAGCATCAGTTCCGGATTTTTATAATGTAGTCCGCTTTGAGCAAGCATATCCAGATAGGACTGATAAAAATTATATTCGTCGTCAGGCATTTTTTCCTCAAAAGCACCCTTGAAGACACCCCAGGCAAGATTCTTTGAAATAAACAGCAGGAGAGTACGGTCTTTATTCAACTCAGTAAGAATGTAATCTATAATAAAATGTACCTGCCTGTCAAATTCGCTGATATGTGCATTCTGCACAGCCTTATGGGCCCAGAAAAACAATTCTCCGGTCTTGTGGGAAACCAGTTTATTCCGGATATCATATTTATCTTTAAAATAGAGGTAAAAAGTCCCCTTGGCAACCCCAGCCTGATCTACAATATCTGAAATTGTAGTTTTGGTAAGTCCCTTCGTCGTAAAAAGTTCAAAGGCAGTGTTGAAAAGAGCATCTTTTTTCTTCTTTTTATTCAGCTCCAGTTTTCCCATTTCAGATTCATTCCTTCCTTTACTGTATACATAACATTTTAACCGAATCAGGTAAGTCCCTCTGCGGAGTTTGCGAAAAACAATAAGCGTCTTACTGTTCACAGCAACATAAGCTTACTTTGTAATTATATTGTGATCATATATAATTACTATTTTAAACAAAAATGACTGAAAGTCAATATTACATTTTTGTTCTGGAAAAATTTAGGCAAATTGTGAAGAATGATTATTGACTGAAAGTCATTTTTGTTATATAACATTCCATGAAATAAAAAATGACTGTTGGTCATAGAATGATCAAACAGTATCAATAATAAAGAAAGAAGAGGAGAAAAAGATGATTAAGGTAGGAAAGTGGATTGCAAAACACAAGATACTGATCATTATCATCGGAATTGCATTGCTGATCCCTTCATATCTCGGTATGGCGGCGACCAGAATCAACTACGATGTACTGAGTTATCTGCCGGATACCCTTGAGACAGTTGAGGGACAGGACATTATGGTAGATCAGTTTGGGATGGGAGCCTTTTCCATGATAGTGGTGGAGGATATGGAACTGAAGGATGTAGCTGCTCTGAAAGAGAAAATCGAAGCAGTTGATCACGTGAAAAAAGTACTGTGGTATGACAGTGTCCTGGATGTTTCCGTTCCTGTAGAAATGCTTCCGAAGGATTTAAGAGAGGCATTTTTTAACGGAGATGCAACTATGATGATCGCGTTGTTTGATAATACAACATCATCAGAAACTTCCATGGAAGCTGTGACGCAGATTCGTAAGATTACTTCAAAGAACTGTTTTGTCAGTGGAATGACAGGCATTGTTACTGATATCAAACAGATCGCACTTAAGGAAATGCCGATTTACGTTGTGATTGCTTCCTGCCTTTCTCTGATAGTGTTGCTCCTTGCAATGGATTCTCTGGTAGTTCCGGTTTTGTTTTTGCTCTGCATTGGTGTTGCAGTCTTGTATAATCTTGGAAGTAATATTTTTCTTGGTCAGATTTCATACATCACTAAGGCACTGACAGCAGTCCTGCAGCTTGGTGTTACCATGGATTATTCCATTTTCCTGTTGAACAGTTATGAGGAGAATAAGAAGCGGTTTGAGGGTGATAAAGAGAGGGCTATGGCACATGCCATCAATGCAACCTTCAAATCTGTAATCGGAAGTTCTATTACAACAGTAGCCGGATTTATCGCACTTTGCTTTATGACCTTCTCACTTGGACGTGATATGGGTATCGTAATGGCCAAGGGAGTTGTTATCGGTGTTCTGTGTTGTGTTACTTTGCTCCCTGCTCTGGTGCTTACTTTTGACGGAGCCATTGAAAAAACAACACATAAGCCGCTGCTTCCAAGCTTTGATAAGGCATCTGCTTTTATTACAAAGCATTATAAAGTATGGCTGATCATTTTCCTGGTAATGCTTTTCCCGGCAATTCATGGAAATAACAATCTGAAGAATTACTACAATATTGACAAGTCACTTCCTTCCACGCTGGACAGTAATGTGGCAAATGCCAAACTTCAGGAAACCTTTAATATGAATAATGTTCATATGGTGTTATTAAAGAAAGGTCTGACATCAAAAGAAAAAACAGAAATGCTTGACCAGATCAAGGATGTTGATGGTGTAAAATGGGCACTTGGAATGGACTCTTTCGTAGGTGCGGCATTCCCGGATACTATGATCCCAAGTAATCTGAAGAAGATGCTGGAAAGCGATGAGTACGAGATGGAATTTATCTGTTCCAAATATAAAACAGCTACAGACGAGGTAAACAATCAGATTGATGAGATCCAGAAGATTGTAAAAGGATACAGTCCGGAATCTATGGTAATCGGAGAAGCACCTCTGACCAAGGATCTTCAGGATGTTACGGATGTGGATTTAAAGACTGTAAATACTATCTCTATCCTGGCAATTTTCATTATTATCATGGTTGTGTTTAAATCCATTTCGCTTCCGTTTATTCTGGTTGCAGTTATTGAGTTTGCGATTTTTGTCAATATGTCCGTTCCTTATTATCAGGGAAAGGAAGTGGTGTTCGTAGCAAGCATTGTTATCGGTTGTATCCAGCTGGGAGCTACTGTTGACTATGCAATCCTTATGACCAGCAGATACCAGAAAGAACGTGGTCTTGGAAAGAGTAAGAAAGAATCCATTGCCATCGCACATAAAACTTCCATGAAGTCAATTGTGATCAGTGGCTGCAGCTTCTTTGCGGCAACTTTCGGAGTTGGTCTTTATACACAGGTAGATATGATCGGAAGTATCACAAACCTGCTTTCACGTGGAGCTGTGATCAGTACACTGGTGGTATTGTTTATACTTCCGGCTATGTTTATGATATTTGATTCTCTCATCTGCCACACATCTATTGGATTTGCCAAGAAGAAATCGGCAAAAGAGAAGAAACAGTGATTCAGGATTTTTAAAAAGAAGCTTATTGTAAAGAGATAGAATAAAGGAGTAAGTTATTATGAACAGAAACAGAAAGAAAGCAGCTGCAGCAACGCTTGCAGCAGGAATGGCTGTAGTTCTCGGAGCAGGTACTGTAATGGCAGCTGCTTCAACAGGTGATAATGGATTGCAGAAAGAAGAAACCGTTTATGTAAATACAACTGCCGGAGGAGAAGTAACGGATGTCACAGTATCTGACTGGCTGAAAAATTCCGGAGACAGTTCCAATTCTGAGGTGAAAGATGCCTCTGATCTTCAGGATATAAAAAACGTAAAAGGTGATGAAACATTTACTCAGAACGGAAATGATCTGACCTGGAGTACTGATGGAAAGGATATTTATTATCAGGGAAAGACAGAGAAAAATCTCCCGGTTTCCGTAGGAATTAAATATTATATGGATGGAACTGAGGTTTCTCCGGAAGCTCTGGCAGGAAAGACAGGACATCTGAAAATGGAAGTGACATATACAAATACTTCTAAAACAACCAAAACAGTGAATGGCAAAAAGACTGATATTTATTCACCCTTTGTTATGGTGACAGGAATGATCCTTTCTACAGATAATTTCTCCAATATTACAGTAGATAACGGTAAGGTTATTTCTGACGGAAGCAGAAATGTTGTTGTCGGTTTTGGTATGCCGGGAATGAAAGAAAGTCTGGATATGTCTTCTGATATTGCAGATGAAGTGAATATCCCTGAAGGATTTACAGTGGAAGCAGATGTTACAGACTGTGAGATGAATTCTACATTTACCGTAGCACTTACAGATATTTTCAAAGATATTGATCTGAATGATGTGGATGGACTGGATGAGCTGAAGGATTCAATGAAAGATCTGACGGATGCAGCAGTAAAACTGGTAGACGGAACCAAAGATCTTTATGATGGAACTAATAAACTCAATGACAAATATAAAGAATTTTATGATGGAATCGGAACTCTGAAAAGTGGTGTCAGTGATCTGAATGACGGAGCAAAAGAACTGGATGACGGAGCAAAGGAATTAAGCAGCGGAGCACAGACACTGAATACAGGGGCACAGACTTTAAACAGTGGTGTTTCCTCTTATACAGCAGGGGCAGACACACTTTCAGATGGAATCAAACAATATACAGCAGGAGTAGATACACTGGACAGCAAGATGGCTGAATATGAGGCTGGAATGAAATCTCTTTCCGATGGTGTAAATGCATATGTTGCAGGCGGCAATCAGCTTGCAGGCGGTGTGCAGAGTTATGTAACAGGAACAACTACTCTGACAGACGGAATGCAGCAGTATATTGCAGGAGTTAATCAGCTTGCAGGCGGTGTGAGTCAGTATGCTGGTGGTATTAAGAGCTTAGTAGATGGAATTGGTCAGGTTGTTCCGGGAATTGATACTGCTGTAAATGGAATCCAGACTGCTGTAGAAAAAATGACAGCTCTTTCATCTAAAATCGATGCAGATCAGATTGCTAATTTCAGTGACAGCATGACGGCTTATACAACAGGCGTTTCTGATTACACTTCTGCAGTTAGCCAGTATATTGAAAGTGTAGAACAGCTTGCATCAGGACTGAGCCAGCTTGAGAGCTCACTTGAAAACATGGGAGCTTCCACAGCTTCAGAAATAGAAGAAAGTGCAAATGCAATGTCCGGACAGTTAAATGACAGTGCTGAAACCATGAACAGTCAGGCAGATGCAATTGAATCTTGGATCAGTGATTCCGCAGAGGCTTCTGTAGATGCATCTTCTGTAGATGCAGGAGTTGCAGCAGTCAGCAGTCAGCTAGAAGCAGCAGAATCTGCTTTGTATAATATTGATACCAGCAATATGGATGATGAAACAGCAGCTGCTGTAGAAGCTGCGATTGATGGTGCGTTAGGTTCTATTCAGGCAGCTGAGGACAGTGCATCTAATATTGATACATCCACAATTACAGCCTCCGCACCTGATACGTCAGCATTGCAGTCAGCAGCAGACGCTTTAAGGGCATCTGCGTCCAGTGCAGAATCAACAGCAGATGCACAGGAAGAGGCAGTCAACAGCAGTGTTGAACAGATGAAACAGCAATTACAGGCATTAACTCAGGGAATGCAGACAGTGCAGGAGACTGTATCACAGTTAAATGAAGGTGCAAAAGAGCTTACTTCTAATGATGGCACATTAAAAGCAAGTGGAACCCAGCTTGCTCAGTCAGGAACCCAGATTGCTACAGCAGTAAATCAGATGAGTACATTATTTACCGGACTTGGACAGCAGCTTCCGGAAATGCTGCAGGGAATCGATCAGCTGAAAGCAGGCTCTGATCAGCTGACTACTGCAAATAAATCTCTCCAGAGTGGATATGAAAGCATTGCAAAAGCAAGCACAGAACAGATGATTTCCGGCGCAGATACACTGCTTAGTTCCGGAAAGACACTGACAGATGGAATTGCACAGCTTCAGGGCGAAAATAATGTTAATGCACAGACACTGTTAAAAGGAGCCGAGACTCTTAAGAGCGCAAGAAAGAGCCTGACCAGTGGTATGTCTCAGATCAATTCTGCAACAGGTCAGATTACAAGTGGTGTGGAAACTCTGGCATCTAACAGTGGAACACTGTACAGCGGAGCAGATCAGCTTTCTTCGAACAGTTCTGCATTAAACAGCGGAGCATCTCAGCTTGCATCAGGAACCCAGACACTTGTATCCGGAGCACAGACCCTTGCATCAGGAACAGGCAGCCTTGTATCCGGCACTCAGACATTAATGGATGGTGCGGATAAGCTTTCTGATGGCAGTGATCAGCTTAAAGATGGTATCAGCGACCTGAATGACGGAGCAAAAGAACTGAACAAAGGACAGAAGAAATTCTATAAAGAAGGTATTAAGAAACTGGATGATACAGTAAACGGAGATCTTCAGGATATTCTTGACAGATTTGAGGTAATCCAGTCTGACGATGTAATGTACACAACATTCACAGACAGATCCGGCGATATGGACGGAAATGTTAAATTTATTTTCGAATCTGACCCGATTGAAATCAGTGATGATGAGAAATAGATATCATAAACCTGAGACATACAGAATAAGGGAAAGATGAACAGAATTTATGCTAATCGCATAAATTCGCGCAGTATGTCTCGGGTTTTCTGTGACCTTCGCTCACAAAAACACCTCGCGGGATATTACCAGTGAATAGTAACTAAAATGGGGCAGATGCAATCAGGCAACTGCCCCATTGCTTATGAAAAAGCTTTCTGTTATAATAAAAAAGTCAGATGGGAATTTTAGAAAACAAGAAAGCATCAGGTGATTAAATGGAAAATACA
Organism: Blautia sp. DFI.3.45; assembly: GCF_020593505.1. Lineage (NCBI taxonomy): Bacteria > Bacillati > Bacillota > Clostridia > Lachnospirales > Lachnospiraceae > Blautia > Blautia sp. DFI.3.45. The sequence goes on along the minus strand of NZ_JAJDMI010000002.1, from coordinate 118,247 downwards.
AAATCACAAAAAAAGTCGTATTCAACAGCATCTTCCAAGAGCAGGGCGCGTCGAAAAACAAAAACAGATTATTATGATTACAGTCTGGTAGCAGTTATTGTACTGCTGACCTGTTTTGGGCTTATCATGCTGTACAGTACAAGCTCCTATATGGCTCAGATAAATTACGGAAGCGACATGTATTTTTTTAAAAAACAGGCCATCATCAGCGTGGCATGTATTATCATGGCACTGATCATTTCCAGAATCAATTATCGGATACTGAACCGTTTTAGCACAGCTTTGTATGTAGCGGCACTGGTGTTGATGGCACTGGTAAAAACACCGCTGGGGCAGTCTTCTCATGGTGCCCAGAGATGGCTGAATCTTGGACCGGTTCAGTTCCAGCCGGCAGAGCTTGCCAAGATAGCAATTATTGTCTGCCTCCCATATATGATCGTGCATATGGGAAAGAAAGTCCGTACCTTAAAGGGCTGTATGGTTCTTGCTGTTGTGGGAGGCGGACTGGCACTGGCTGCATATGTATTTACGGACAATCTGAGTACAGCAATTATTATTTTCTGTATTACTGCAGGACTGATTTTTGTGGCTCACCCGGATATTAAGATTTTTATTATTATTGCAGGTGTTGTTATTGCGCTGGCAGTGATCGGAGTCATTTTTCTGAATGCAACAGTGAGTGTTGATGGAAGTGGAAGCTTTCGTCTGAGACGAATCATGGTATGGCTTCATCCGGAAGAATATGCGGACAGTTGGGGATATCAGACAATTCAGGCATTGTATGCGATTGGCTCGGGAGGATTTTTTGGCAGAGGACTTGGAAACAGTATTCAGAAGCTGGGAAGTGTACCTGAGGCACAGAATGACATGATTTTTTCAATTATCTGTGAAGAACTGGGGATTTTTGGAGGTCTTATCGTGCTGATGCTTTATGCATATCTGTTATACAGGCTGTTTGTTATTGCACAGAATGCACCGGATATGTTTGGCTCACTTATGGTCAGTGGGATTTTTATTCACATAGCATTGCAGGTTATTCTTAATATTGCGGTTGTTGTAAACCTTATGCCGAATACAGGTGTCACTCTTCCGTTTATCAGTTATGGAGGTACGTCGATCGTATTCCTTATGGCAGAGATGGGACTTGCGCTGAGTGTGGCAAGGCAGATTAAATTTGAGGAATAAAAAATGTAATAAAATAGTGCTTGACAAACAGGAGGGAAGAATATATACTTTGAACATCAAAGTAATCAATCCCGATAAAACCAAATCTGAATAAATGAGACGTATTTACTGGTCTGACGGATGATAAGGTTGAAAACAAGAAAAGGCAGAATCATCATCTGCTTAACAAAAATAATAAAAAACAAGTGATAACCGGAGCATGAAAAAGAGAAGCATTCCGGGGCTTGAATTAAAGGAGAAGAAAAAATTATGTTAGAAAAAATGAGTGAAATGATCGCAGAGCAGTTAAATTGTGATGCAGCAGGAATTACTGCTGAAACTTCTTTCAAGGATGATCTTGGCGCAGATTCACTTGACCTGTTTGAGCTGGTTATGGCTCTGGAAGATGAATACAATATTGAGATCCCGGCTGAAGATCTTACAGATTTAACAACAGTCGGAGCTGTTATGGATTATCTGAAAAACAAAGGCGTAGAGGCTTAATCATATAGAAATGACAAATAACTCCTTGGAGCCAGAGATGGCTTCGGGGAGAATTTTTTGACATTATAATTTGAATATCAAAATATTTTAAACTAAAATAATTTGCAATCAGAAACAAATTGTTATCATCTGATATAAACATAAAAATAAAGGAAAGGAAAATGATATGTCTAAAATTGCATTTGTATTTCCGGGACAGGGTGCACAGTATACAGGAATGGCGAAAGATTTTTATGAAAAATATGCTGTAAGTCGCGAAGTATTTGAAAGCGCATCAAAAGCATCCGGACTTGATGTGAAAGCTTTATGCTTTGAAGAAAATGACAGATTAAATATTACAGAATATACACAGATTGCCATGCTGACAGCAGAAATCGCAATTTTAAGAGCTGTAGAGGAAGCCGGAATCAGGTCTCAGGTAAATGCTGGACTGAGCCTTGGAGAATACGGAGCACTGGTGGCCTCCGGTGTTATGAAGGAAGAGGATGCATTTACTGTAGTGCGAAAAAGAGGAATTTTTATGCAGGAGGCATATCCTACAGGTGGTGCAATGTCCGCTGTTCTTGGAACAGATGCAGAGCTGATTGAAAAAATCTGCGATGAGACACAGGGAATTGTATCCATTGCAAATTATAACTGTCCGGGACAGATTGTGATCACAGGCGAGGAGACAGCAGTTGCAGCAGCAGGGGAGGCATTAAAGGCAGCAGGCGCCAGACGTGTGATTCCTCTTAAAGTCAGTGGCCCATTTCACTGTGAGCTTCTCAAAGGCGCAGGGGAAAAACTGGGACAGGAACTTGAGAAGGTAGAAATCCAGTCATTTACAGTACCTTATGTGACAAATGTAACTGCACAGTATGTGACAGGACCGGAGCAGGTAAAGGAATTGCTTGTCAGCCAGGTTTCATCCTCTGTGCGCTGGCAGCAGTGTGTAGAACAGATGATTGATGATGGTGTAGATACTTTTATTGAGATTGGACCGGGAAAAACTCTGACAGGATTTCTCAAAAAGATCAACAGAAATGTAAAAGCATTACATGTTGAGAAAACAGAAGATCTGGATGAAGTGAGAAAGGAGTGTCTGTAAAATGCTGAAAAATAAAATTGTCCTGATTACAGGTGCAGGACGTGGAATCGGACGAGCCATTGCTATTGCTCTTGCAAAGGAAGGTGCAGAGGTGGTTATCAATTACAATGGTTCTGAAGAGAGAGCGAAGGAAGTAAAACAGACCATCGAAGAAAACGGTGGAAAAGCTTCCATATATAAATGCAATGTCAGTGATTTCGCAGCCTGTGAAGCAATGATTAAAGATATAGTTAAAGAATATGGACACCTTGATATTCTGGTTAATAATGCAGGAATTACCAAAGATGGTCTGATCATGAAAATGAAAGAAGAGGATTTCGATTCTGTACTTAATGTAAACCTGAAAGGTACATTCAATACAATCCGTCACAGTGCCCGTCAGATGCTGAAACAGAGAAGTGGAAAGATCATCAATATTTCTTCTGTTTCCGGAATCCTCGGAAATGTGGGCCAGGCAAATTATGCTGCATCCAAAGCAGGTGTGATCGGTCTGACAAAAACAATGGCAAGAGAGCTGGGCAGCCGGGGAATTACGGTAAATGCCATTGCACCCGGATTTGTAGACACAGAGATGACAGAAGTACTCTCAGAAGAAATCAGGGAAAATGCATGTAAGCAGATTATCCTGGGACGTTTCGGAAAACCGGAGGATATTGCAAATACAGCGGTATTTCTGGCATCAGACAAAGCAGACTATATTACAGGACAGGTCATCAGCGTAGATGGCGGTATGAACGTATAAATAAGGAGAACAAAATGAGAAGAGTTGTAATTACAGGTATGGGAGCAATCACTCCGGTAGGCCTTAGTGTAGAAGAATTCTGGAACAGCGTAAAAGAAGGAAAAACAAACTTTGCAGAAGTAACACGTTTTGATTCCACAAATTACAGAGCGCATATGGCAGCAGAGATCAACAATTTTAATCCAAAGGATTATATGGATTTCAAATCTGCAAAACGTATGGAGCTTTTCAGCCAGTATGCGGTAGCAGCAGCAAAAGAAGCTATTGAGCAGTCCGGACTGGATATGACAAAAGAAGATCCCTTCCGTGTAGGCTGTAGCGTGGGAAGCGGTATCGGAAGTATGCAGGTGGTAGAGAAATCCTGCGAAATTCTCAACACAAAGGGACCAGGAAGACTGAATCCTCTGATGATTCCTCTTCTGATCTCCAATATGGCATCCGGAAATGTTTCCATTCAGTTTGGACTCCGCGGAAAGAACATTAATGTTGTAACTGCCTGTGCAACAGGAACCCACAGCATTGGAGAAGCATACCGTACTATTCAGTGCTCTGATGCAGATGTTATGGTTGCAGGTGGAACGGAAGCAGCTATCACACCAACAGGCTTTGGTGGTTTTGCGGCACTGACAGCATTGACCTCATCCACAGATCCTGAGAGATGTTCCATCCCTTTTGACAAAGAAAGAAGCGGTTTTGTAATGGGTGAGGGTGCCGGCGTGGTAGTTCTGGAAGAACTGGAGCATGCCAAAGCACGTGGAGCGAAAATCCTTGGCGAGGTTGTCGGATATGGTGCAACAGGAGATGCTTATCACATTACATCCCCTGCAGAGGACGGTTCCGGTGCTGCCAAAGCTATGGAATGGGCTGTAAAAGAAGCAGGAATTTCCACAGATGATGTATGGTATGTAAATGCACATGGTACAAGCACACATCATAATGACTTATTTGAAACAATTGCCATTAAGAAAACATTTGGTGAACACGCAAAAGAAATGAAAATAAATTCTACAAAATCTATTACAGGACATCTTCTGGGAGCTGCCGGTGCAGTGGAAGTGATCACCTGTGTAAAAGAACTTCAGGAAGGCCTGATCCATCAGACTGTTGGTTATAAGGTGCCGGATGAACAGTGTGACCTGGATTATGTAGGAAACGGTAATGTAAAGATGGATATCAAATATGCACTTACCAATTCTCTTGGCTTTGGCGGACATAACGCATCCTTACTTATTAAAAAGTACGAAGACTGATCACGCAGATAATAAATGGTATGGTGATTTTGAAAACAATATACGACAGTGATCTTATAATATAGCTATTTCAGCAGGAGGAAATAAATGGAACTGGCAAATATATTAGAACTGATCCACGCAGTCAGCGATTCAGATCTCACAGAATTTAACCTGCAGGACGATACCTTAAATATTTCCATGTCAAAAGAGAAAACAATTGTACAGCAGATGGCAGTCAATACTGATCCGGCAGATGCTCAGCAGTATCAGCCGGTAGTGCAGCAGGCTGTACATGTAGAATCCGTCAATGCTGTTAACGATGAAGTACAGACAGGAAGTGTGGTAAAATCTCCTCTTGTAGGTACCTATTATGCAGCATCTTCTCCGGAAAATCCCCCCTTTGTAAAAATAGGAGATAAAGTAAGCAAAGGTCAGGTCCTTGGCATTGTGGAAGCAATGAAGCTGATGAACGAGATTGAATCAGAATTTGATGGTACAGTAAAAGAAATCCTTGTAGAAAACGAGCAGATGGTAGAGTTCGGACAGCCGATGTTTGTGATAGAATAGAAGAAGGAGGTAAAAAACTATGAAACTTACAACAAAAGAAATCATGGAGATCATTCCCCACAGACACCCGTTCCTCCTGATTGATACTATTGAAGAACTGGTGCCGGGTGTGAAGGCAACAGGAAAGAAATGTGTTACCTATAATGAACCGCATTTTGCAGGACATTTCCCACAGGAACCGGTTATGCCGGGGGTTCTGATCGTTGAGGCGCTTGCGCAGACAGGCGCAGTTGCAATTCTGAGTAAACCGGAAAATAAAGGAAAGATCGCATATTTTGCATCGATCAACAATGCAAAATTCAAGAACAAGGTAGTTCCCGGAGATACCCTTACTCTCGAAGTAGAGATCATTAAGGAAAAAGGTCCCATGGGAGTGGGAAAAGCAAAAGCAACAAACCAGGACGGTAAGGTAGCAGTGATCGCAGAGCTGACTTTTGCAGTAGGAGCATAACAGATGTTTAATAAAATTTTGATCGCCAATCGTGGTGAAATTGCAGTGAGGATCATCCGGGCATGTCGTGAGATGGGAATCCGCACAGTAGCCGTATACTCAGAAGCAGACAGAGATGCCCTGCATACCCAGCTTGCAGATGAAGCAGTATGCATCGGAAAGGCACAGTCATCAGACAGCTATCTGAACATGGAGCGAATCTTAAGTGCTACCATTGCCACAAAAGCAGAAGCAATCCACCCGGGATTCGGATTTCTCTCAGAGAACAGCCGTTTTGTGGAAATGTGTGAGAAATGTAATGTGGCATTTATTGGTCCTTCCGCAGAAGTAATTTCCAGAATGGGAAATAAATCTGAGGCGAAAAACACAATGCGGAAAGCTAAAGTCCCGGTAGTGCCCGGCACAAAGGAACCGGTCTACACAGTAGAGCAGGCTTTGGAAGCTGTAAAGGAAATCGGTTTTCCGGTCATGATCAAAGCATCAGCAGGCGGCGGTGGAAAAGGAATGCGTGTAGCCGGAAATGAACAGGAATTTGCCAAATTGTTTGAGACAGCACAGCAGGAGTCGGTCCATTCCTTCTCCGATAATACCATGTATCTGGAACGGTTTGTGGAGAATCCCAGACATGTTGAAGTGCAGATTCTTGCGGATAAATACGGAAATGTAGTTCATCTGGGAGAACGAGACTGCTCTGTTCAGAGACGTCACCAGAAAATGATCGAAGAGTCTCCATGTATCGCAATCTCTGATGATCTGAGAAAGAAAATGGGTGAGACAGCAGTACGGGCAGCAAAGGCAGCAGGCTATGAAAGTGCAGGAACCATAGAATTTCTTCTGAATCAGTCCGGAGAATTTTATTTCATGGAAATGAACACCAGAATCCAGGTAGAACATCCGGTAACAGAATTTGTGTCTGGTGTAGATCTGATCAAAGAGCAGATCTGCATTGCGGCAGGTGAACCGTTAAGCGTTCAGCAGAAAGACATAGAAATCCGCGGCCACGCCATGGAATGCAGAATCAATGCCGAGGATCCTGAGAGACATTTCATGCCATGCCCGGGTAAGATCACTGACTTACATCTTCCCGGTGGAAACGGAATCCGCGTGGATACAGCAGTTTATAATGACTACGCAATTCCGCCCTACTATGATTCTATGATTGCCAAGATCATTGTTTATGACAAAGACCGCCGCAGTGCCATTCGAAAGATGATCAGTGCACTTGGAGAAGTTGCCATCGAAGGAGTAAAAACTAACGTGGATTTTCTGTATGAACTTCTCAATCAGCCGGATTTTCAGGAAGGAAATATCACCACAGATTTCATTCCGCAGCATTATCCGGATCTGTAAAAGAAAACTGGTGCAAATATATTTTATAGTTCAGCAGAAATTACATATTTATTATTGAAAGGTAATTGATAAGCAAATCGATAAAATAATTTTTGACAGAATTAGTTTGATTAATAGTTATTAATGTTATTTTGTTGTCTGAAAGAACATCAAATTGGGTTACATAAAGGAGCAGGATTTTAATGGCAGACTTGAAGAGATTTTTTAAGAAAACAGTTTCAGAAGACCGGCATAAACAGGCCGCATCTGTTTCCGTACCTGAAGGCTTATGGATCAAATGTCCAAAGTGCGGAGAAATGGTTTACAGAGAAGACGTAATATCCAACGCCTATGTGTGCCCGAAATGCGGAGGATATTTCAGAATCAGTGCGAAACGCCGGATCAAAATGATCGCAGATAAAGGAAGTTTTAAAGAGTGGTTCACAGGAATTGACAACAGTAATCCACTGGACTATCCGGATTATCCGCAGAAAATTGAGGATCTGAGAGAAAAAACACACCTTGATGAGGCAATTCTCATCGGAGAAGCCACCATCGGAGGAATCCGTACAGTGATCGGAGCCATGGATACCAGATTTCTCATGGCTTCCATGGGATATGTGGTGGGAGAAAAGATCACCCGCTCATTTGAAGAAGCAACAAAACAGGGACTTCCGGTCATTCTGTTCTGTTGCTCCGGCGGTGCCAGAATGCAGGAAGGAATCGTATCACTGATGCAGATGGCAAAAACCTCCGCAGCCATTAAACGTCACTCTCAGGCAGGGCTTCTCTACACATCTGTGCTGACAGACCCGACTACCGGTGGCGTTACAGCAAGCTTTGCCATGCTTGGAGATATTATCCTTGCAGAGCCAGGCTCACTGATCGGATTTGCCGGCCCGAGAGTCATTGAACAGACTATAGGTCAGAAACTGCCGGAGGGCTTCCAGAGACCGGAATTTCTTCTGGAACATGGATTTCTCGACGGAATTGTTGAACGAGGCTCTATGCGGGATGTTCTTTCGCTGATCCTGAAACTGCATGATACCAGAAAATGTTACGGAGAATTTCCACAGGAAACATCTGCCAGATCTTTCGATACTTTTGGCAAAAAGAAAAAGCAGAAGAAACAAAAAAATCTCACAGCCTGGGATAGAGTCCAGATTGCCAGAAGCAGTGACCGTCCGTCAGCAGCGGAATATATTGATGCCATTTTTGATGATTTCATGGAATTTCATGGTGACAGAGGTGTCAGAGACGACAATGCCATCATCGGCGGCATTGCTACACTGGACGGACAGCCCGTTACAGTAATCGGAATCCGTAAAGGGCATACTACAAAAGAAAACATCAGATGTAACTTCGGAATGCCATCACCGGAAGGGTACAAAAAGGCTCTTCGACTGATGAAACAGGCAGAGAAATTCGGACGTGCAGTCATTGCATTTGTAGACACTCCGGGGGCATTCTGTGGACTGGAAGCAGAAGAACGGGGACAGGGCGAAGCCATTGCAAGGAATCTTCTGGAAATGTCCGATTTGAAGGTGCCGGTTCTTTCGGTTGTAATTGGTGAAGGCGGCAGTGGCGGTGCACTTGCACTTGCAGTTGGCAATGAAGTCTGGATGATGGAAAATGCAACCTACACCATCCTTTCACCGGAAGGCTTTGCATCCATTCTCTGGAAAGACAGCAGAAAGGCACCGGAAGCTGCGGAGGTCATGAAAGTAACGGCGGCTCATCTGAAAGAACTGGGAATCATTGAACGGATCATACCGGAGGAATATCCTGCAAGTGAGGAGAATTTGCCGGAAATTGCAGAATATATGAAGATCAGAATGAAGCAGTTCCTGGAGAAACAGACTGGTAAAAGTGGACTGCAGATTGCACAGGAACGGTATGAGAGGTTTCGTAAGATGTAGCACGATGTTAAAAGGGACGCGCAGAAAAATATTTTATTTGGAGTGCGGTTTCGGGGTCTAAGATATTCTAAGCTCTCAGAAATCTGCTAAAGGCATGAGCCGTCTTGTCAAACTCGCTCCGTTGCAAACTTCGCTCAGACAGTGATGCAGCCGGCTCATAACGCAGATTTCTGAGAACTAAGAATATCTAAGACCCCTGCAAATGCACTCCAAATAAAATATTTTTCTGCGCTGTTTTGTTGCATGTTGTTATGCGTTTTCTTAGGGTTTCTATAGTTATATTGTACAGTAGATATATTATTTTGGTTAATTATTCTGCGAAGTCAGGAGTGGTGCTTTCTTTACTGTTGTACGGTAAATATGTTATATAGCCGATAGTCAGCATGGGAAGCAATTATGTTTGGGGGCGAATTTGAGGGTTCATTGTAGTTCTTGGTATTTGGGAAGCCGCGTTATGAGCCGATCGTTTCACTGTCTGAGCGGAGTTTGCAACGGAGCGAGTTTGAGAGAGCGGCTCATGATTTTAGCGGCTTCCCGAATGCCTAGAAATACAATGGTTCCGAAACTGAGCCCCCAAACATAATTGCTTCCCATGCGTCCCTTCCCCAAAAACATTAAAATTTTCCCTCATCCCGACTTGAAATAAGAAAGCCTCTGACGTATAATAAACCCGAAAGTAGAAAGGCGCTGCTTTTAAGCAGGGTCTTTTTTTACAGATTTTGAATATATAAAAAATTCAGGAGTGAAAAAAGTTATGACCAAGATCAGAACAAGATTTGCACCAAGCCCTACAGGCAGAATGCATGTTGGAAATTTAAGAACAGCATTATATGCATACCTTATTACAAAACATGAAGGCGGAGATTTCATCCTCCGTATTGAAGATACAGACCAGGAACGTTACGTAGAAGGCGCTGTAGATATTATCTACCGTACTCTTGCAAAAACAGGACTTCTCCATGATGAAGGTCCGGACAAGGACAAAGGCTTTGGACCGTATGTTCAGAGTGAGCGTCAGGCACAGGGAATCTATCTGAAATATGCACAGCAGTTAGTAGAACAGGGTGATGCATACTACTGTTTCTGTAAGAAGGAAGAACTGGAAGGTATGAAACGTGTTGTGGCAGGAAAAGAGATTTCCATTTATGACAAACGCTGCCTTAAACTTTCCAAAGAAGAAGTACAGCGTCGTCTTGATGCAGGAGAACCACACGTAATCCGTTTCAATATGCCAACAGAGGGAACTACAACATTCCATGATGTAATCTACGGAGATATCACAGTAAACAATGAGGAACTGGAAGATCTAATCCTGATCAAATCTGATGGATACCCAACTTATAACTTTGCAAACGTAATCGATGACCATTTAATGGAGATCACACACGTAGTAAGAGGTAACGAGTATCTTTCCTCAGCTCCGAAATACAACCGTATCTACGAAGCTTTCGGATGGGATATTCCGGTTTATGTACATTGTCCGTTGATCACAGATGAGACACACCAGAAGCTTTCCAAACGTTGTGGACATTCCTCTTATGAAGACCTGCTTGATCAGGGATTTGTTTCAGAAGCGATCGTCAACTATGTGGCACTTCTCGGATGGAGTCCTTCTGACAACAGAGAGATCTTTACACTGGATGAACTGGTACAGGCATTTGATTATCATCATATCAATAAATCTCCGGCAGTATTTGATATTGCGAAACTTCGTTGGATGAATGGTGAGTATATCAAGAAAATGGATGCGGATGAATTCTATGAGAGAGCACTTCCGTATATGAAAGAGGTTCTGAAGAAAGACTACAATTTCAAGAAGATTGCAGGAATGGTACAGACCAGAATCGAAACATTCCCTGACATACCGGCTCTGATCGACTTCTTTGAGGAAGTACCGGAATATGATTCCGCCATGTACTGCCATAAGAAAATGAAAACAAATGAGGAGACTTCTCTTGCAGTATTAAAAGAAGTACTTCCGGTTCTGGAAGAGCAGGAAGATTATACAAATGATCCGTTATTTGAGACTTTAAGTGCATTTGTAAAAGAGCATGGTTATAAGAACGGATATGTAATGTGGCCTCTGCGTACTGCTGTTTCCGGCAAGCAGATGACGCCGGCCGGTGCTACTGAGATCATGGAGATCATCGGTAAAGATGAAACAATCAAACGAGTAAAGGCAGCTATTGAGAAATTAAGCAAATAAATATGAAGAGAAATCCATCTCAACTTCGGGCAATCACTCACCTGTCAGGACCTATGATGGTTCTGGCAGGTCCCGGCTCGGGGAAAACTTCCGTTATTGTGGAGAGAACTGCATACATGATCAATGAGGGGAAGATACCGGCTTCTTCTATTTTGGTTGTAACTTTTTCCAGAGCAGCGACAACAGAGATGAAAGAACGGTTTTTGAAATTCGTGAGACAAAACAGAAGCGAAGTGACTTTTGGAACTTTCCACGGAATTTTTTATGGGATTCTCAAAGCAGCCTATCATCTGAGTGCGGCCAATATTCTTTCTGAGGAAGAGAAATTCAGTATTCTACGTGAGATGACTGAGAAATATGGACAGGAAATGGCTCAGGAGGGAGATTTCATTGAAGAAGTTGCCAGGGAAATCAGTGTTGTAAAGGGAAATTGCATTTCTCCGGAGCATTATTATTCATCCTGTTGCTCGGATGAGATATTCAGGGACATTTTTCATGGCTATAAGCAGGCTCTGAAGGCGAAACGCAAGTTGGATTTTGATGATATGATCCTCTGCTGCTATGAACTTTTTTCTCAGAGACAGGATATCCTGAATGCATGGAGAAGAAAATTTGTCTACATTCTGGTGGATGAGTTTCAGGATATCAACAGCTTACAGTACAAGATTTTGCAGATGCTGGCGGCACCTGCCAATAATCTGTTTATTGTAGGGGATGACGACCAGTCTATCTATCATTTCCGGGGCGCAAGACCGGAGATTATGTTAAATTTTACAAAGGATTATCCGAAGGCAGAGACAGTCCTTCTGAATGTGAATTACCGGTGCAGTAAGAATATCCTGCGTACAGCCATGGAAGTGATCGGATGTAATACCAGACGTTTCAAAAAGCAACTGGACACTCCAAATGAAGAAGGGATGCCTGTGACGTGCAAGGAATTTGATAATCCAAGAGAAGAGTATATGTGCGTGGTGGCAGCGCTGAAAAAAAGAATGGAGCGCGGTGAGGATCTGCTGAATACAGCGATTCTGCTTCGTACAAATCAGGAATCGGAAGGTCTGATCAATGTGTTGATGGAATATCAGGTTCCTTTTACAATGAAAGAACAGCTTCCCAATCTTTTCCGCCACTGGATCTGCCGGGCGCTTCTGGCTTATCTTGAAATGGCAGCAGGAGACAGGAGCAGGAAGAATTTTCTGGAGATCATGAACCGGCCCAATCGCTATATTTCCAGAGAAGCGTTGAACAGTTCGCAGATTAATTTTAATGAACTTCGGGAATATTATAAAGACAAAGACTGGATGTGCGACAGGATTACCACACTGGAAACGCATCTGAGGATTCTTGGTACTCTTTCCCCTTTTGCTGCGATTAATTTTATCAGAAAAGGAATGGGATTCGAAGAATACTTGCGTGAATATGCACAGTATCGTAAAATAAAACCAGAGGAACTGCTTGAGACCCTGGACCGGATCCATGAGAGTGCAAAAGGCATGAAAACCCTGGCGAAGTGGCAGGCTTACATAGAAGAATATACGAAGCGCCTGAATGAACAGGCAAGGAAACAGCAGGATAAAAAAGAAGGAGTGACTATATCCACACTCCATGCGGTAAAAGGTCTGGAATATGATATTGTGTATATTCTGAATGTTAATGAAGGAAGCATTCCATATCGCAAGGCGGTTCTGGCAGAAGCAGTGGAAGAAGAACGAAGATTGTTTTATGTAGGGATGACCAGGGCGAAAAAGAAGCTGGTGCTTGCCTATGTGAAACGCCAGTATGAGAAGGAACGGGAGCCTTCCCGGTTTCTTGAGGAGACAGGCCTATGAATAAAGGAATTATTTACTGTACAAAAATACGGGAAGAATATGAAGGCGCACATATGGAGCATATGATTGCAGAGAAACTTCTGGAAATCGCACTGAAAAAAGAATATGGAATCAATCTGTACAATGAACCCAGAGCAGAGGGGGAACATGGAAAACCATTCCTTTCCTATCGTCCGTCCCTGCATTATAATATCAGTCATTCCGGAAAATATGTGGTATGTATTCTGGCTGATCAGGAGGTTGGAATTGATGTGCAGATTCATTGCAGAGCCAATTATGAAAGAATGCTCAGACGTATGGTACCCCGGGAACAGTATCTGGAAATTCTCTCAGATATAAATGTGGAAAAGAAATTTTTTGAACAGTGGGTACTGAGGGAAGCTTATATCAAATGGACCGGTGAGGGGCTTTCCAGAGACATGAGGACTATATCCATGGATGAAGGCAGTCATATGCTGCTTGATATGGAAGACGGTTACAGTGGAGCAGTATGGGCAATGAATCCCATGGAAATCAACTGGAAATATGAAGACATCATACTTGGGTAAGACATGAACAGACAAACGAAGAAAGAAATCCGGAGACTGGCAGTGAAGATTCTTGTAGCAGTACTGGCACTTGGACTGGCTTTCTGGGGATATGCTTTCGTATACAGGGGTAAGACGGAACCTCCTGCAAAATATCCGGTAACCAACCAGGATGCTGCAGTGTATTCATTACGTGGACAGATACAGATGCTGTCGCAGCAGGAGGAGTTAAATACCTTTGCCTTTGAGGGCAGAAAAAAAGAAAAAGAGTACGGAACTTATATTATTCCCGGACTGAGATATACAAGAACATTCCTGAATGCAGAGGGTACAAAACAGGCGGTATGTACTTCCATGACTCCTCAGGGACTTGCAGTGACCGATGAGTATGTACTTGTAAGTGCCTATTGTCATACGGAAAAACATAACTCTGTTATTTATGTGATCAACAAAGAAACTCACAGATTTATCAAAGAGGTAGTCCTGCCAGGTCTGCCTCATGTAGGCGGACTTGCCTATGATCAGGAACATGATATGCTGTGGTATTCTTCAAATACCAATGGAATCGCACAGGCGATCAGCATTAAGATGGATGTGCTGCGTGACTATAATTATGCGGATAACCATATGCCTGTGCAGGTAAATCAGACATGTAGTCTTTATGGAATCGTGAGAGATTCTTTTATGACTTTCTATAAGGGGTGCCTGTATGTAGGATGTTTTAACAAATATACAGAGAGCACCATCGCGAGATATGCGGTGGATTCAAAAGGTGATCTGGTGAATACTTTTAATGAGGAACTTGGCATGATGTTTGAAATGGCGGTTCCGCTGGATTATTCTACAATATCAGAACAGGCACAGGGAATGGCTTTTTATAACGATAAGCTGTTGTTGTCTCATTCTTTTGGTATTCTGCCATCCAGGATTGTTTTTTATGAACAGTCGGATAAACGTCTGTATGTCAATGAAAATTCTGCAAGATCATACAGAATGCCTGAGATGATCGAGCAGATTGTTGTAGAGGGGGATGAACTTTACGTACTCTTTGAATCAGGAGCTTATGCGTACAGGGGGTATGCAGGAAATGTGGTAGACCGGGTTCTGAAGCTGAATCTGATAAAAATGGAAGAGTCTTATCAGGAAGAGTACTAAAATCGGTTTGTCCACATATATTAAGTGTAAAGAGGTGAGACATATAGAAGCGCAGCAGATTGAAAACCTGTTTGCCGGAAATATCCGGAATCTTTTAATGGATGCGAAGCTGGATTATGATAAATTATATGAGATACGCCTTCGTGTAGGGCGCCCGTTGTTTTTAACTTATGACGGAGGAGAGTGTTTTCTGCGAAAACCGGGTCAGGAACAGTATCTGGTGACAACGGAAGATCTGAAAGAAACACTGGAATATGTCACAGGATATTCCCTGTATGCTTATGAGGATGAGATCAGACAGGGATTTATCAGTGTTCAGGGTGGTCACAGAGTAGGTGTGACCGGAAAGGTAGTGCTGGATCGGGGCAGGATCATGGGAATGAAATATATTTCCTGCATCAATGTCCGTCTGGCACATGAGATTCAGGGATGTGCGGATAAGGTGATGCCTTATATCCGTACAGAGAAATGGGTTGCAAATACATTGATCATTTCACCGCCAAGGTGTGGAAAGACTACGCTGCTCAGAGATATTATCAGGCAGCTCAGTAATGGATGGGCCAATACCCAGGGTCTGACAATAGGTGTGGTGGACGAGAGAAGTGAGCTGGCAGGCTGTTATCAGGGAATTCCTCAGAATGATCTGGGAATGCGTACAGATGTGCTGGACTGCTGTCCGAAATCAGAAGGTATGCAGATGCTGGTACGTTCCATGTCACCGGATGTGGTTGCAGTGGACGAGTTAGGCTGTGAAGAGGATTTCAAGGCAGTTGACTCAGTGATCCATTGTGGATGTAAGCTGATTGCGACTGCACATGGAAGCTGTCTGGAGGATGTTCTGGATCAGCCATTCTTTTATAAGCTTATGGGCGAGAAAGTATTTGAACGTTATATTATCCTGGACAAAAATGCTCAGGCAGGATGTCTGAAAGCTGTATTAGATGAAAATGGAAAAGTATGCTTAGAACAGTAGGATTGTGTGTAATTGTAATTTCCGGTGTCGGTTGCGGTTTTGCCATGAGCAATGAACTTGGCAGACGCAAAAAGATGATGGAAATGATCTTACGGATGATCATCCTCCTAAGAGGAGAAATACGTTATGGAAATAAATCTCTGTACGATGCCTTTACAGGTGCTTCCGGGAAACTGGAAGGGAAGTACAGAGAATTTTTTATACTTACGGCACAGAAAATGAAAGAAAAAACAGGGGATTCCTTTGGGACAATCTTCAGAGAATCGGCCGGAAAGTGTCTGGATCTGGATTGTCTTTCGCAGGAAGAGAGAGACAGATTTTATTCACTGGGAGATCAGCTTGGTTATCTTGGACTGGATATGCAGCTAAAACAGATGGATCTGATGGAAAAGGAAACAGAATATGCGATCAGGGAACTCAGGAAAGATTTTTGTGAAAAAAGAAAATTATACCGCAGTATGGGAATACTGGGCGGAATATTTGTGGCTGTGTTTTTTTGGTGAGCATGTATTTATAATCTGTTTCTTTACTGTGTAGATTACTGTTTTGCTATATCTGGCAGCAGAAGCCGGAAAGGAGAGACTGTGGAGGTAAGTCTTATTTTTAAAATCGCTGCAGTAGGGATTCTGGTTTCTGTTCTCTGCCAGATCCTAAAACACAGTGGAAGGGATGAACAGGCATTTCTGGTAAGCCTGGCGGGGCTTCTGATGGTGCTGTTCTGGATTGTTCCATATATTTATGAACTGTTTGAAAGTATTCAGCAGTTGTTTGTGCTGTGATTTCAAATCAACTGTTATGGCAGTTGACAGAACAGAAAGAGGTTTGAATGGCATGGATATTGTGAAAGTTTCAATCATGGGTATCTGCGGAATGATGCTTGGTTTTATTCTAAAAGAAACCAGACCGGAATTTGCTGCACTTGTGACCATGATGACGGGTTTTCTGATTCTTGGTCTTGCAGCAGGAAAAGTTTCTTATCTGTTTGAAACCATGAACAGGCTGAGAGAAAGCTTCCCCATAGACAGCAGTTATCTCACAGTTCTGGTTAAGATTATCGGGATTACATATATCGGACAGTTTTCATCTGCAATCTGCAAAGATGCCGGATATCAGATGATCGGAACACAGATCGACCTGTTCTGTAAACTGTCTGTGATGGTTCTGAGTATGCCGGTACTGCTGGCAATTCTGGATACGATTTCGGAGTTTATGATATGAGGCAGGATAAAGAGAGAAGTATCAGGGAACAGGCAGATCTGTGGAAAGGTTACTGGTGTATACTGGCATGTATACTTTTGGTAGGAAGAGTGTCATATCTTACATTCTTTCAGAATCATATAGTATCCGTATATGCCGCTGCGCAGACAGAACAGAAAGAAGATTCTTCAGTACAGATCCTGCAGGAGAATCTAATGGAAGAGATACAGATTGATGATATGCAGAAAATGTTGGATGAGATCATGGATGACCATGTTTTTTCTGTCAGAGAAGCACTGATGAATATCATAAACGGGGAGGAGCCTGTTTCAAAAGAGACTGTACGGAGCTTTTTGTATAGTCTCTTTTTTTCGGATATAGAGAATGAAAAAGGATTAATACTGAAACTTTTACTTGTGATTTTTATTGCAGCGGTGCTGGCGGAGTTTGCTGATGTTTTCGGAAACGGACAGGCTGGCAGTATCAGCTTTTATATTGTCTATCTTGCGCTGTTTACAATGCTTATGGAGAATTTCTCAAGGCTTGGAAGTACGCTTACAAACTGGCTTCTTGGACTGACGGATTTCATGAAAGTTCTGTCTCCGGCTTATTTTATGACAGTGGCTGCATCAACCGGATCATCAACGGCTGCTGCATTTTATGAAGGAATTTTGCTGATGATCTGGGCGGTTCAGTGGCTTCTTGCAAATCTGTTTCTGCCTGCCGTAAACCTGAGTTTGCTTCTGAAAATGGTTAATTATTTGTCAAAAGAGGAGATGCTTACAAAAATGGCAGAACTTTTGGATGTAGCTGTAAACTGGGGGTTGAAAACTCTTCTGGGAGCTATTGTTGGTCTGCAGATTGTGCGGAATATGGTGAGCCCGGTGATGGATGCCATGAAGCGTTCTGCTGTTGGCAAGGCAGCGAGTGCGATTCCCGGCATTGGAAATGCAGTGACCGCTGTAACAGAATTAGTGCTGACCAGTGCAGTGATGGTGCGAAACAGTTTTGGCGCAGTAATCGTGATCCTTCTGTTGCTGATTGGAGCAGGACCGATTATCCATTATGGAAGTCTTTCTCTGGTTTATCGTTTTCTGGCTGCGATTGCACAGCCAATTTCTGACAAAAGAGTTGTGGGAGCCCTGAGTACAATGGGGGAGGGATGTGCAATGCTTTTAAAGCTTTTGCTGACAGCAGAAGTACTTTGCATGCTGACATTCCTGATAGTTGTAGTTTCTGTATCCTGATGAACTGACAGAAAGATTGCCGGAGGAAACATATGAAAGAAGAGCTGTATTTATGGATTCGGAATCTGGCAGTATTTTATATCTTTTTCACTGCGGTTCTGAATCTGATACCTGACCAGAAGTATGAGAAATATGTACGCTTTTTTATGGGCCTGCTGCTGATTTTTATGATGAGTACCCCGATATTTTCCATTCTTGGAAAAGGTTCGGAACTGACGGAAAGTTTTCTGGATAATTTTTCTGAAGAAAACAGAGAGAAAGAACTCCGGGAATTTCAGAATATTCAGAAAGTCTATCTGGAAAAAGGTTACGAACTGGAACTGGAACAGAAAATCCGGGAAACTCTGGAAAAAAGAGGCATAGAAGTATATAAGGTGAAAGTAAATATAGAAGGGGAGGAGACGCAGGCAAACCTTGTACTGAAGACAGAAATTTCTCAGGAGGAGAGAAAGGAGCTTAAAGATGCGCTGGTGGAAGAGTGGGGACTTAAAGAAAACAGAATTTGTATCCAGATTGTCCGAAATGAATCCGGCAAAATGGGGAATCCTGTTGCTCATCGGAGTACTTCTGGCAGTAGCGGCGATGCCTGTATCCAGTAAGCAGCAAAAGAAAAATACGGCAGGAGAGCAGAGTGAAGATATGCAAAAAAGTGTTCTGGAAGAGAAACTTGAAGCATTTCTTGAAAATACGGAAGGGGTGGGAAAGGCACAGGTTATCCTGATGACAGATGAGAAGAAAGACAGGCAGAGCTTCTATAATTCAGAAACCATACAGGTGACCGGTGTTCTGATTTCTGCGGAAGGCGGAGGAAATCCTGTAGTGGTCCAAAATATTCAGGAGGCGGTCATGGCATTATTTCAGGTGGATGCTCATAGAATTAGAATAATGAAAATGAAATGAGGAGATAAATGTGAAAAAAGTCATCGGAAAAAATCAGGTCATTATTACATCGCTGGCAATTCTGATTGCAGTGGCAGGATATCTGAACTTTGCAGATGTAGATCTTGGATTCAGGGATAAGGAGGCAAGTACGGACAGCAGCAGTATCCTTGAAGATGCAGGATATGATCTTACAGATGAAACTGCTCTTCTGGATGAAAATCAGGCAGATGGAGGTCTGACTGATAATAGTCTTACAGACAGTCAGGAAACGGATACTCCCGGGGAGGCTGTGTTTACGGGTTCTACAGGATTTGCCGCACAGGCAAAGATCAGCAGAGAACAGGTGCGCTCACAGAACAAGGCAGATCTGCAGGACATTATCAATAATGAAGAAATTGATGATGAAGAGAAGCAGGAGGCAATACATACGATGGTCTCGATGACAGACCTTTCAGAAAAAGAAGCGGCAGCAGAGCTTTTGCTGGAGGCGAAGGGCTTTAAGAATGTAGTTGTAAATCTTACCGGAGAAACTGCGGATGTTGTGATCCCTGAAGCAGAACTTTCTGATGCACAGAGAGCACAGATTGAAGATATTGTAAAAAGGAAAACAGGAATTGCGCCAGAAAATATTGTGATCACCCCACTGAAGGAGAGTGAAGATGCAGAAGATACAACACAGACAGATGAAACATCAGCAGATACTTCGTATGAGGAAGACAGCGAAACATCAGCACAGCCATATGAGGATACCGCAATCGATACAACTGATATTTATGACTGATATTTTGATATGAATATGCGAACATATATCTTGACAGAAAAGAGGTGCATATACTAGAATAGGAATGCTGTAAAAAAATAGAAAACGTAACTGATACCGGCTGTTGCCGGTGTTTTATGCAAACAATTATAAAAAAGCGCAACAGGAGGCTGAACGTGTCTAAGTATACGAATGAAATAGAAAAAAGAAGAACATTTGCCATTATTTCCCATCCGGATGCAGGTAAAACTACACTGACTGAGAAATTCCTGCTGTATGGCGGAGCAATCAATCTTGCCGGAAGTGTTAAAGGTAAGGCAACAGCCCGCCATGCAGTGTCAGACTGGATGGAGATCGAAAAAGAGAGAGGTATTTCCGTTACTTCCTCTGTTCTGCAGTTTCATTATGATGGTTACTGCATTAATATTCTGGATACACCGGGACATCAGGATTTCTCGGAGGATACTTACCGTACACTGATGGCAGCAGATTCTGCAGTCATGGTAATCGACGGTTCCAAGGGTGTGGAGGCACAGACCAGAAAACTGTTCAAGGTCTGCGTAATGCGCCATATCCCGATTTTTACATTTATCAATAAGATGGACCGCGATGCAAACGACACATTTGACCTTCTTGATGAGATTGAGAAAGAACTTGGCATCGCAACCTGCCCGATCAACTGGCCAATCGGTTCCGGTAAGAAATTCCGCGGTGTTTATGACCGTAATACAGAGAAAATACTTACCTTTTCTGATACACAGAAAGGTACCAAAGAAGGTGTGATCGAGGAAATCCCGTTAAGTGACAGCCGGGCAGATGAGATTATGGATCCGGAGCAGAAAGCACAGCTTCTGGATGAGATTGAGCTTCTGGACGGCGCAAGTGCAGATTTTGACCAGGAGCTGGTAAGCAAAGGTAAGCTGACACCTGTATTCTTCGGATCTGCGCTGACAAACTTCGGTGTGGAAACATTTCTGGAACATTTCCTGAAGATGACAACATCACCGCTTCCGAGAGTGTCTGATATTGGGGAAATTGACCCCATGGATGATGATTTCTCAGCGTTTGTATTTAAAATCCAGGCAAACATGAACAAGGCACACAGAGACAGAATCGCATTTATGAGAATCTGTTCCGGTAAATTTGACGCTTCCCAGGAAGTATATCATGTGCAGGGTGATAAAAAGATGCGTCTGCTTCAGCCGCAGCAGATGATGGCAGAATCCCGCCATGTGGTAGATGAGGCATATGCCGGAGATATTATCGGTGTTTTTGACCCGGGTATCTTTTCCATCGGAGATACAATCTGTGCACCCGGTAAAAAGTTTGCATTCGAAGGTATTCCTACATTTGCACCGGAACATTTTGCGAGAGTCCGTCAGATTGATACTATGAAGAGAAAACAGTTTGTTAAAGGTATCAATCAGATCGCGCAGGAAGGTGCTATTCAGATTTTTCAGGAGTTTAATACCGGTATGGAAGAAATTATTGTAGGTGTTGTAGGTGTCCTGCAGTTTGATGTTCTGAAATATCGTCTGGAAAATGAATATAATGTAGATATCCGTCTGGAAACACTTCCATATGAACATATTCGCTGGATTGCAAATAAAGAAGAAGTAAAAGTGGATAAGATCATTGGAACCTCTGATATGAAAAAAGTTACTGATCTTAAGGGAAATCCGCTGCTCCTCTTTGTAAATTCCTGGAGTGTGGGTATGACAGAGGACAGAAATCCTGGCTTAATATTAACGGAATTCAGTAAATAACCCTTTTCATTTATCTGTCGATTTGGTATAATGAACAAAGATTAAAGAATCCCTCAGGAGGTTTTCAGATGGCAGAGAAAAGAATAACATATAAAATACAGGATTTAGGAGGCATTGGTGAGGTCCAGATTGCAGATGAAGTGGTCGCTATCATTGCCGGACTTGCTGCTACGGAAGTAAACGGAGTTGCTTCCATGGCAGGCAATATCACAAACGAACTGGTAAGCAAACTTGGAATGAAGAATCTTTCCAGAGGTGTTAAGGTTACTGTACTCGAAGGAGTTGTAACAGTAGACCTGAACCTGAATATCGAATATGGTAAGAACATTCTTGAGACAAGTAAGAAAGTTCAGGAGAAAGTAAAATCATCCATAGAGAATATGACAGGTCTTGAGGTTGCAGATGTTAATATTCATATTGCCAGTGTAGATATGGAGAACGAAAAAGGAAAGTAACCCTTTCCTTTTTTGTGTACTTAAGAGATATTTAGAAAGGAAAGCTGTTTATACAGCAAAAATTATGCGAAGAAGAGAGCAGAGAGAACATATTTTTAAATTACTGTTCATGACAGAATTTAATTCAGAGGAAGAGATGAGTGAGCAGCTTTCACTTTATTTTGATACTCTGGAGGAACTTTCAGAGAAAGATCAGGAGTATATGAGCCGGAAATACCGCCATGTACTTGAAAAATTAGACGAGATCGATGCACTGTTAAATGAGACAAGCAATGGCTGGAAGACAAAGAGAATGAGCCGCGTTGACCTGACTGCCCTGCGTCTGGCAGTGTATGAACTGAAATATGACAAAGATGTACCTACAGGTGTAGCTATCAATGAGGCGGTAGAGCTTGCCAAACGTTTTGGCGGTGAGACTTCCGGTTCCTTTGTAAACGGTATCCTTGGCAAGATTGCCAACAGTGAAAGCGAAGAAAAATCAGAATGAAAAACACATATTCTGTAGGTCAGGTAAACCGTTATATCAAAAATATGTTTACCCAGGATTATTTACTGCAGAAGATTTATGTAAAAGGCGAGGTGTCCAATTGTAAATATCATACAAGCGGACACATCTATTTTTCCCTGAAAGATGAGACAGGAACATTGAATTGTGTGATGTTTGCCGGACACAGACGGGGACTTGCATTTGCCATGAAAAATGGCGATAAGGTGATCGTTGGCGGGAGTGTGGATGTATATGAACGCGACGGCCGCTATCAGATGTATGCAAAGGAGATTACCCTGGAAGGTGCAGGAACTCTGTATGAGAGATATCTTGCATTGAAGCAGGAACTGGAAGATATGGGAATGTTTGCACAGGAGTACAAACAGCCCATTCCGAGATTTATCAGACGTCTGGGTGTGGTAACTGCACCGACAGGTGCGGCTGTTCAGGATATCCGCAATATTTCCTATCGAAGAAATCCCTATTTACAGATTATTTTATATCCGGCTCTTGTACAGGGGGCGGGTGCGGCAGAAAGTATTGTAAAAGGAATACAGATGCTTGATAAGACAGATGTGGATGTGATCATTGTGGGAAGAGGCGGCGGCTCTATTGAAGATCTCTGGGCGTTTAATGAAGAAATCGTGGCCAGAGCTATTTTTGAGTGCAGTACACCCATTATTTCCGCAGTAGGTCATGAAACGGATTTTACGATTGCTGATTTCGTTGCTGATCTGCGAGCTCCTACTCCTTCTGCTGCGGCAGAGCTTGCGGTGGATGATTACAGAAGTGTGATTGAAGCAGTAAGTATTTACAGGCAGCGGTTATATCGTGCAATGAGTGGTAAAACGGATCTGTACCGCAACAGACTGGAGCATTTTCAGACAAAATTTGCTTATCTGAGTCCGGAGAACAGACTGCGGGAGCAGAGACAGCGTCTGGCAGATCTGGAGAATGCTGTACAAAATGGAATGAACAGGAAACTTCAGGATGAGAGACACAGATTGTCTGTTTATCTGGAACGTTTTGCAGGACTTTCCCCTTTAAAGAAACTGAATCAGGGATATTCTTATGTGGCAGATAAATATAAAAAGACATTGACAAGTGTAGAACAGGTACAAAATGGGGATACCATTTATATATCTGTGACAGACGGTACGATAGAAGCAGATGTTACAGGTACGGTGAAGGAGGAGAGAATCTATGGCGAAGAAAGAAAACTGTGAGCAGTTACAGGAGGAGAAATCTCTGGAAGAGATGTTTGCAGAACTGGATCTGCTGGCTGAAAAACTGGAAAACAGAGACACATCGCTGGAGGACTCTTTTATACTGTACAGACAGGGCATGGAACTTTTGAAACTTTGCAGCGGGAAGCTGGATACAGTGGAGAAGAAAATGCTGCAGCTTAATGAGGATGGTACATTTAGTGAATTTTCAAGATGAATTAGCAAAGAGAACGGAAGAAACAGAGAAAGTGATCAGAAGCTTTCTGCCTGCAGAGGCGGGATTCGCCGGAACAATGGCTCAGGCTATGAATTACAGTATGCTGGCAGGAGGCAAGCGCCTTCGGCCAATGTTGATCCGGGAGACATATCGCCTGTTTGATGGTAAGGAAGAAGTTGTAAAACCGTTTATGGCAGGAATGGAGATGATCCATACTCATTCCCTGATCCATGACGATCTTCCTGCACTTGATGATGATGATTACAGGCGCGGCAGACTGACTACACATAAGGTATATGGGGAAGCCATGGGGGTGTTAAGCGGTGTTGCGCTGCTTAATTACGCATACGAAACCATGTTTCAGGCATTTGCCCTGGCAAAAGAGCAGGATCGGGTAATCCATGCGTTGAGAGTGGTCTCACAGAAAACAGGCATTCATGGAATGCTTGGAGGACAAAGTGTTGATGTGGAAAATGACGGAAAGCCCCTTGAAAAAGAGATGCTTGACTATATTTACAGAAATAAGACGTCAGCATTGATCGAAGCCTCCATGATGACAGGCGCAATTCTTGCAGGAGCAAATGAGCAGGAAGTATCTGCAGTGGAGAAAGCTGCCGGAAATATAGGACTGGCTTTCCAGATTCAGGATGATATTCTGGATGTGACCAGCACTGCAGAAGAACTGGGAAAACCTGTACACAGTGATGAGAAGAATAATAAAGTTACTTATGTGACTCTTTTTGGAACAGAGAAGGCTGCTGAACAGGTGGAAGAACTCTCAGAAAAGGCAATCGATCTGCTGAAGAGTCTGAATAAAAATAACGAGTTTCTGTATTTGTTAATTGAAAAATTAATAAACCGCAGAAAATAAAGGAAGGATACAAATGATTCTGGAAAAGATTAAGAAACCCAATGATATCCATAAGATACCATTGGAAGATTTCGAGCCTCTGGCAGCGGAGATCAGGGACTTTTTAATCCGGTCAGTAAGTCAGACAGGCGGACATCTTGCTTCAAATCTGGGAGTAGTGGAACTGACTCTGGCTCTTCATAATGTGCTGGATTTTCCGGAAGACAAACTAATCTGGGATGTAGGACATCAGGCATATACACATAAGATTCTTACCGGAAGAAAAGATGAATTTAAGAATCTGCGACAGGAAGGTGGATTAAGCGGTTTTCCTAAGAGAAGTGAGAGCCCCTGTGATGCATATGATGCAGGACACAGTTCCAATTCAATTTCGGCAGGACTGGGATATGTGCATGCCAGAGATATTCTGGGACAGAAGCATCATGTGGTTTCTGTGATCGGAGATGGTGCTCTCACCGGAGGAATGGCGTATGAGGCATTAAATAATGCTGCAGAGTTAAAGACAAATTTTATTATTATCATAAATGACAATAATATGTCCATTTCCAGAAATGTAGGAGGCATGTCCACTTATCTGAGTGCACTGAGAACTGCAGAAGCTTATACAGGAATGAAGATGGGTGTGACAAAGGCACTGAAGAAGGTTCCGAAGGTAGGGACTGCTCTGGTAGATACTATGAGAAAAACCAAAAGCAGTGTCAAGCAGCTTTTTATTCCGGGAATGCTGTTTGAAAATATGGGGCTGACATATCTGGGACCTGTTGACGGTCATAATATGCGTCAGATGATGAAACTCTTTAATGAAGCAAAACGGGTAGAGGGACCGGTAGTTGTTCATGTCCTGACAAAGAAAGGCAGAGGATACGAACCTGCAAGTGCCCATCCGGACAGGTTTCATGGAACAGGTCCTTTTGATATTAAAACAGGCCGGGTACTTCAGAAGAAAACAGTGCCGGGTTATACAGATGTTTTTTCCAAAGCACTGGTCTCTCTTGGTGAGAAAAATAAAAAACTGACAGCTATTACCGCAGCCATGCCGGATGGAACCGGACTTGTGGAATTCTCCAGGAGATTTCCGGACAGATTTTTTGATGTGGGAATCGCAGAGGAACATGCGGTGAGTTTTGCGGCGGGTCTGGCTCTTGGCGGCCTGGTTCCTGTTGTTGCCATCTATTCATCTTTTCTGCAGCGTGCTGTAGATCAGATCCTGCATGATGTATGTATGCAGAAGCTTCATGTGATTTTTGCTGTTGACAGGGCAGGGCTTGTAGGCGCAGACGGGGAGACGCATCAGGGCTGCTTTGATCTGTCTTATTTGTCCATGATGCCGAATATGACTGTTCTGGCACCGAAGAATGACAGAGAACTGGAAGAGATGCTTGCATTTGCGGTAAGCTTTGACGGACCGATTGCAATCCGCTATCCGAGAGGCAGTGCGCATCAGGGGCTTCAGGAATATCAGGCACCTGTGGAATATGGCAGAAGTGAGATTATCCGCAAAGGAAAAAAAATCGCTGTGCTGGGAGTGGGAAGTATGATCCCGTCCTGCATGGAAATCTGTAAAGGACTGAAAGATGACGGCTATGATCCTACTTTTGTAAATGTCAGATTTGTGAAACCACTGGATGTGGATCTCCTTGATGAACTGGCAAAGGATCACAGTCTGTTTGTGACAGTAGAAGAGAATGTGAAAAGCGGCGGATACGGAGAGCATGTGTCTGCTTATATGGAAGCCTGTCATCCGGAAATAAGAGTGTTGTCGGCAGCTGTCTGGGATCGTTTCGTACCCCAGGGAAATGTAGAAAGCCTGCGTAGCCGGATTGGACTTGGAGTGGAAGACATAAGACAGGCAATAGAAGATAGTGAGGAATTAAGAGAGCAATGAAGAAACGTTTGGATATGCTTATGATGGAACGCGCCCTTGCGCCATCCCGCGAGAAAGCAAAGGCATTCATCATGGCAGGCGATGTATATGTTGATGGTCAGAAAGAAGATAAGGCGGGAACCATGTTCCCGGAGACTGTAAAGATTGAGGTCAGAGGAAACACTCTTCCGTATGTAAGCCGCGGTGGGCTGAAACTTGAAAAAGCTATGAAAAACTTTGATGTCACATTGGATAGTAAGGTCTGTATGGATGTAGGTGCGTCCACCGGAGGGTTTACAGATTGTATGTTACAGAACGGGGCAGTAAAAGTTTATTCCATTGATGTAGGATATGGACAGCTTGACTGGAAGCTTCGTAACGATCCGCGTGTAGTCTGTATGGAGAAAACCAATATCCGCTATGTGGTACCGGAGGATTTGGGAGAACCGGCAGATTTTTCATCAATTGATGTGTCCTTTATTTCTCTTACAAAAGTACTGCTTCCTGTAAGAAATCTCCTTACAGATGAGGGTGAGATCGTATGTCTGATCAAGCCGCAGTTTGAGGCGGGGAGAGAGAAAGTCGGAAAGAAGGGGGTTGTAAGAGATCCTGCTGTTCATCAGGAAGTGATCGAAAAAGTGCGCGATTATGCCATGAGTATTTTTATGGAGCCATGTCATCTTTCTTTTTCGCCAATTAAAGGACCGGAAGGAAATATCGAATATCTTCTTCATCTGAAAAAACATCCGGAAGGTACCGGGGTTACCGACAGCCTGAAGGTATCTGTAGAAGCTGTTGTGGCAGAGGCTCATGGACAGTTGGATTAAAAAGGCTGAGTCAGGAAGAAACTATGGACAGGTTTTATATTATTACAAACAGTGACAAGGATAAAAAACTTGAAATCACAGAAAAAATCGCAGATTATCTGAAAACACATCACAAAAACTGTGAAGTACAGCAGGCAGAAAGGAAACATGAGGGTTCCTTTCATTATACAGATCCTGATAAGGTTCCGGACGATACACAGTGTATTATTGTTCTGGGAGGAGATGGCACACTTCTTCAGGCAGCAAGGGATGTGGTGCATAAGGAAATTCCTCTTCTTGGAATCAATCTGGGAAATCTGGGTTTTCTTGCAGAAGTGAATCAGACCTCTCTGTACAGTGCTCTGGATCAGCTAATGGCGGATGATTACGAGGTAGAAGAACGCATGATGCTGGAAGGAAGGGTGTACCGCGGCAGAAAACTGATCGGACAGGATATTGCATTGAATGACATTGTGATTGGCAGAGACGGTCATCTCCGCGTGGTCCGGTTTAAGAATTATGTAAATGATGTTTATCTTAACTCTTATAATGCTGATGGAATTATTATTTCAACACCTACCGGATCTACCGGATACAGTCTGTCAGCGGGAGGACCTATTGTATCGCCCAATGCCGCCATGACGATCATGACTCCCATAGCACCACACACACTGAATACAAGAAGCATTATTTTTCCTGCGCAGGATGTGATCACTGTAGAGATAGGAAAAGGAAGACACTGTGACTGTGAAAAGGGAATCGCATCTTTTGACGGAGATACATTTATCCCCATGGTCACCGGTGACTGCATTCAGATCCGGCGGGCAGATGTAAAGACAAAGATTCTGAAGCTGAACCATTTAAGTTTTGTTGAGGTATTGCGCCGGAAGATGAGAGACAGCTGATCAGCAGGAGGAAATAAGGTGAAAGTTGCGAGACATGAGAAAATTATTGAACTGATTCATCAGTATGATATTGATACACAGGAAGAGCTGGCCTCCAGACTTAATGAGGCAGGATTTAAGGTGACACAGGCGACTGTATCCAGAGATATTCGTGCTCTCAAGCTGACAAAAGTGGCAGGAAAGGACGGAAAGTCCCGTTATGCAATTATTAATAATGAATCAGGAAGTCTTGGAGAAAAATATACAAGAGTACTGGAAGATACCCTGCTTTCTATTGATGTGGGACAGAATATCATTGTGATCAAAACCGTTTCCGGAATGGCCATGGGCGTGGCAGCAGCCCTGGATGCGTTGAAATGGCCGGAAATACTGGGATGTATTGCAGGTGATGACACTATTATGTGTGTTGCAAAGACTGCAGACATGGCACTGGGAGCAGCAGAGAAACTGAGAAGTTTTGTCAGATTGAATAAGTGATCCCACGAGTAACTGCTCAATACCTTTGCAGTTACGATCCTGAACTTTTAACATTACAAATGACTTGATTATGGAGGCAATAAATGTTAGCTCATCTGCATGTGAAAAATCTTGCACTGATAGAAGAAATAGAAGTAGAATTTGGTCCCGGACTGAATATCCTGACCGGTGAGACCGGAGCAGGTAAATCTATCCTTCTGGGGTCTATGCAGCTGATCCTGGGTGCAAAAACTTCTAAAAATATGATAAGGGAAAATGCATCCTATGCACTTGTGGAGCTGCTTTTTCAGGTAGAAAACGAGAAAGCACTGGAGACACTGAAAGCACTGGATATCTGTCCGGAAGATGGACAGGTACTTCTGTCCAGAAAAATCATGGATGGAAGAAGCATCAACAAGATTAATGGAGAGACAAGTACTGTAGGTCAGATGAAGGCCGCTGCTGCATGCCTTTTGGATATCCATGGACAGCACGAGCATCAGTCACTTCTGTATCAGGATAAGCAGCTTGCAATCCTGGATGCATATGGAAAAGAAAAAATCCTTCCTGCAAAGGAGAAAGTATCTCTGGCATATAAAGAATACAGCAAATGCAAAACAGAACTTGGTTCCATGAATATGAATGAGGAGCAGAGGAATCGTGAGCTGGCTTTTCTGGAGTTTGAGATCAAAGAAATCGAGAAAGCAAATCTGCAGCCGGGAGAGGATGAGGAACTGGAAGCCCGGTACAGAAAAATGAGCAATGAAAAACTCATCGTTGACTCCCTGCAGCTTGTACATAATCTCACAGGCTATGAAAGCAAGGAAGGCGCCGGAGAGACTGTCGGAGAGGCATTAAAGGAATTCTCTCATGTAACACAGTATGATCCGGAGCTTACACCTCTTGCAGAGACACTTACTTCTGTAGACGGTCTTCTGAATGATTTTAACAGAGAATTATCCGCTTATCTGGACGAGCTGACCTTTGATGAAGGAGAGTTTTATGAGACAGAGAGAAGACTGGATCTGATCAATGGACTGAAGGCAAAATATGGACGTACCATTGAGGAAATTTTCACATATCGCAAACTTCAGGAAGAAAAACTGGAAAAATTACATAAATATGAAGAAAATTTACAGGAATTAAAGGAGCATCTCAGAGAACTGGAAAATATTCTTGAGAAAAAGTCGGATGAATTAGCAGAAATCCGTAAAGAATACAGTAAACAGCTTGAGCAGAAGATTATTCAGGGATTGAAGGATTTAAACTTCCTGGATGTGAATTTTGCCATTGATTTCCGGAAAAAGAAAAACTACACAGATAATGGAACCGATGATATCCAGTATCTCATTTCTACAAATCCTGGAGAAACTCTGAAGCCACTGGGACAGATCGTATCCGGCGGTGAGTTGTCTCGAATCATGCTTGCATTAAAGGCAATCCTTGCAGACAGAGATGAGATTGAGACATTGATCTTCGATGAGATCGATACTGGTATCAGTGGAAGAACTGCACAGAAAGTCTCTGAAAAGATGGCAGTGATCGGACAGCATCATCAGGTACTCTGCATCACGCATCTGCCGCAGATTGCAGCTATGGCAGACAGTCATTTTGAAATTGAAAAACATCTGCAGGGAACTGAGACTATTACCCAGATTCATGTGCTTAAAGAACATGATTCCATCCGCGAACTGGCAAGACTGTTAGGTGGTGCAGAAATTACACCTGCAGTTTTTGAGAATGCGAAAGAGATGAAAGAATTGGCACAGAAACAAAAAAATACAAGATTTAAATAAAATAATTGACCACATACTAAGAGAGGATAATCTTTGTGACGGATTGTTCTCTCTTATTTTTGTACCTTTCGGGTTTACTGTGATGGGAAGTGTTTTATGGCAATTTCACAGTTACAGAATTTCATAAATACAGAATGAAAGGATGTGCATAACAATGAACAAAAGAAAATATAGACTTTTTGTCATCTGTTGTCTTGTACTGGATCTGTTGGTGATGCTGATATCAGGTTACAGATATCTGGACAGAAAGATACCTGACGAAATTCAGATTTCCAGAGGCAAAAAAACAGAAGATGTCACAGAAGTTTTGTCAACACCGTTTGTTACATTTGAAAAAGCAGTTACTGTTTCGCAGGATGGAGGCTATATTCTGCCCTGTAAACTTTTGGGTTATATTCCATTTAAAGAAATAAAAGTAACACCTGCAGATGATCAGGAAATTTATGTCAGCGGAAGCACCATAGGAATTTATATGCAAACAGAAGGTGTTCTGGTGATCGACACCGGTGAAATTCAGAATCGGAATGGTGAGACAGAGGAGCCTGCGAGAAATATTATCAGACAGGGAGATTACATTATCTCATTTAACGGAGAAAAAATCTCTACAAAAAGAGAACTGATAGATGACATCTCAGAACTTGATGGCGGCGAAGTTACACTGGGGATAAGCCGCAAAGGAGAGAGTATTCCTGTATCTGTAACTCCTGTAAAAGACAAAAAAGGAGACTATAAACTTGGAATCTGGGTAAGAGATGATACTCAGGGGATAGGAACACTTACCTACGTAGATCAGAATGGTAATTATGGTGCCCTTGGCCATGGAATCAGTGATATAGACACTGCCCAGCTTCTGAATATCCGAAACGGAGCTTTGTATAAAGCCCGGATTCTTGCGATTAACAAAGGAAGTAAAGGCAATCCCGGCGAACTTGCAGGATACATCTGCTATGATGACAGAAATATTCTTGGAACTATCGAAGCAAACAGCAGAAACGGAATTTATGGTCAGTTCACAGGGATTGCAGATGATGCGATCACTTTAAAGAAAATGCCGGCTGCGTATAAGCAGGAAGTGAAGATTGGAACAGCCACAATTCTCTGCAGTACAGATGGCGAGGTAAAAGAATATGGTGCAGAGATCAGAAAAATAGATTTGAATCATGAAGATACCAACAAAAGTTTTGTGATAAAGGTGACAGATAAAGAACTTCTGGAAGCTACAGGAGGGATTGTACAGGGGCTCAGCGGAAGCCCGGTTATCCAGAATGGAAAAATCATTGGTGCGGTAACTCATGTATTTGTTCAGGATGCTTCCAGCGGATATGGAATCTTTATTGAAAATATGCTGAAAAATACAGAAAGACTCTTTTAATGGATGATCAGGATTATGAAACAAAAATCTGATTATTGTCGAAATATATCAGATGCCTGTGAAAAATGAAAATAAAGAAAAAAGAATCACCAAAGATGTCGACATAAAATAGGACAAATTTCCCTCTGTGTCTTGATTTTTCCGTAAGCATTCCTCTATAATATGTGATGAACCGAAAAAGAAAAGAGATTTATTGAAAAATGGGGGAGGAGTGAAATTTATGGAAAAATTAAATGTGGCAATTGCAGATGATAATGAGAAAATGGTGGAAGTACTTGGTCAGATAATAGAAGAAGACAAAGATCTGGAACTTGTGGGAAAAGCGCATAACGGAGAAGAAATCTGTAATATTATACGTGAAAAGGAACCGGACGTTGTGGTTCTGGATATTATTATGCCGAAAATGGACGGACTGGCAGTAATGGAGAAATTTGCCAATGACAAAAGTCTCAAAAAGATCCCATCATTTATCGTAGTTTCGGCAGTCGGTCAGGAACGTATTACAGAAAATGCATTTAACTTAGGGGCAGATTATTATATCCTGAAGCCTTTCGATAATCAGATGCTGCTTAATCGTATCAAACATGTGCGCAGAGCCAGCGAGAGAAGAATACGTCAGATCGGGCGGCAGCCTGAAAGGACAGAAGACAATCCGGTACCTGTGAGAAATCTGGAAACAGACGTGACAAATATCATTCATGAGATTGGAGTGCCTGCACATATTAAAGGATATCAGTATCTGCGTGACGCCATCATCCTGTCAGTTAATGACATGGAGATGCTCAATTCCATTACCAAGATACTGTATCCTACGATTGCAAAGAAACATCAGACAACAGCCAGCAGAGTGGAACGGGCTATCAGACACGCCATTGAAGTTGCCTGGAGCAGAGGAAAAATGGACACAATAGATGAATTATTCGGTTACACAGTCAGTACAGGAAAAGGAAAACCCACAAATTCAGAATTTATTGCTCTGATTGCAGATAAAATCAGACTGGAATATAAAAATCGCTCTTTCCAATAGTCATAGTTTGGAGTATAATTATTCAATAAAGGCTACCAAGGAGGGTTTTTCGCATGAAAAATATTTTATTTGCAACATCTGAAGCTGTACCATTTATCAAAACAGGAGGTCTGGCAGATGTAGCTGGCTCATTGCCGAAATATTTTGATAAACGATATTTTGATATTCGTGTGATCTTACCGAAATATGCCTGTATGAAACAGGAATGGAAAGATAAAATGAACTATATCACACATTTCTATATGGATCTTGGATATAAGAACTGCTATGTAGGAATCATGCACATGGAGTACGAAGGAATTCAGTTTTATTTTATTGACAATGAATACTATTTCAGCGGACCCAAACCGTATGACGGAGGAACATGGGATCTGGAGAAATTTGCATTCTTCTCCAAAGCTGTACTGTCAGTTCTTCCGGTTATCGGATTCAGACCGGATATTATACACTGTCATGACTGGCAGACCGGACTTGTTCCCGTATATCTGCACGACAGCTTCCAGCAGAATGAATTTTTCTGGAATATCAAGACGATCATGACAATACATAACCTTAAATTCCAGGGTGTATGGGATGTACAGACAATCAAGAATATCACAGGACTGTCCGATTATTATTTTACAGCAGACAAACTGGAAGCATATAAAGATGCCAACTATCTGAAGGGCGGTATTGTGTTTGCAGATGCAGTCACTACTGTAAGCAATACTTATGCAGAGGAAATCAAGACACCGTTCTATGGAGAAAAACTGGACGGTCTGATGTGTGCGCGTGCAAACAGCCTGCGTGGAATTGTAAATGGTATTGATTACAATGAATTCAATCCTGAAACAGATCCATATATCACAAAGACTTATAATGCAACAACTTTCAGAAAAGAGAAAGTTAAGAACAAACTTCAGCTGCAGAGAGATCTTGGATTGCAGGAAGATCCGAAGACGATGATGATAGGTATTGTATCACGACTGACAGATCAGAAAGGGTTTGATCTGATCGCATATGTGATGGATGAGCTTTGCCAGGATGCTATCCAGCTTGTAATTCTTGGAACCGGTGATGAACGTTATGAGAATATGTTCCGTCACTTTGACTGGAAATATCATGGAAAGGTATCTGCTCAGATCTATTATGATGAGAAAATGTCTCACCGTATCTATGCATCAGCAGATGCGTTCCTGATGCCGTCCTTATTTGAGCCATGTGGTTTGAGTCAGCTGATGAGTCTCCGTTACGGAACACTTCCGATCGTCAGAGAAACAGGTGGACTGAAGGATACGGTCGTACCTTATAATGAATATGAGGGAACCGGAAACGGATTTTCTTTCAGAAACTACAATGCGCATGAGATGCTTGCAACAGTGCGCAATGCGGAAAGAATCTATTATGATAAGAAACGTGAATGGAATAAAATGGTTGATCGTGCTATGGCAGCTGATTTCTCATGGGGTAATTCCGCACGTCAGTATGAAGAAATGTACAACTGGCTGATTGGTGATAAATAAAAACAGAGAGAAATATTAAAAACTACGAAAGAGCAGGGAATGTAAAAAAAGCACATTCCCTGCTTTTACTGTTATGTTGTTACTGTTTACACACCATTATCCCGCGAGGTGTTTTGGCATGAATATGCCAAAATCCCGAGAGATACAAGCCAAAATTCCATTGCCGCAGGCAATCTGGAATGAATTTTGGCAACGTTACTGTGAACGGAGTGAACAGTAACCAGTAACATGAAAAGGTTATTCAGGCAGAATAAAAAGCTTGACATTTGACAGGAAGTATAATACTATAGTGAATAGAAAACGAACATAAGTTCTTGAAGGGCTGAAGGAGATTAAAATAAATGATAAATGAAGAAAAGCAGAAAGCACTGGAAGCAGCGCTTGGACAGATTGAGAAACATTACGGGAAAGGATCAGTCATGAAACTCGGGGAATCCGGAGCAAATATGCAGGTGGAGACAGTCCCTACCGGATCTTTAAGTCTTGATATTGCACTTGGAGTAGGCGGTGTTCCCAAGGGACGTATCATCGAGATTTACGGACCGGAATCCAGCGGTAAGACAACCGTTGCACTTCACATGGTTGCGGAAGTGCAGAAACGAGGCGGGATTGCCGGATTTATTGATGCAGAACATGCTCTGGATCCTGTCTATGCAAAGAATATCGGTGTAGATATCGATAACCTGTACATATCACAACCGGACAATGGAGAACAGGCACTTGAGATCACAGAGACGATGGTGCGTTCCGGAGCTGTGGATATTGTGATCGTTGACTCGGTTGCCGCACTTGTACCGAAGGCGGAGATTGATGGAGATATGGGTGACAGCCATGTAGGTCTTCAGGCCAGACTGATGTCACAGGCTCTCCGTAAACTTACAGCAGTGATCAGTAAATCTAATTGTGTAGTTATCTTTATCAATCAGCTGCGTGAGAAGGTTGGAGTTATGTTTGGAAACCCTGAGACAACGACAGGTGGGCGTGCTCTGAAATTTTATTCATCTATCCGCATGGATGTCCGCAGAGTAGAGACATTGAAACAGGGCGGTGAGATGGTGGGAAACCACACCAGAATCAAAGTTGTGAAGAATAAGGTGGCTCCGCCGTTTAAACAGGCAGAATTTGATATTATGTTCGGAACCGGCATTTCCAAAGAGGGAGATATTCTTGATCTGGCAGCGGAATGCGGAATTGTAAATAAGAGCGGTGCATGGTACGCATATAACGGAGATAAGATCGGACAGGGACGTGAAAATGCGAAGATTTTCCTGAAAGAGCATACAGATATCTGTGATGAGATTGAGAAGCAAGTCAGAATCCATTATCATCTTCTTCCGGATGAAGAAGGACAGGCCAAAGAGCCGGTGCCGGCAACAGGTGATGCACCGGATGCTTCTGAGGAGTGATCATGGGGAATTCATCCGGAGATCTGAGAGAATTTCTCAGGAATGCAGAGGCTTTAAAGAGACAGACTGTACAGAAACAACAGAAAAATTTAACGGAAGAACCTGAAGAATACAGAGACGCAAGGCGTAAAGCCATGCGTCTCTTAGAACATATGGATCGGACGGAGAAGGGATTGAGAGAGAAATTGCGCCAGGCGGGATTTACCAGTCAGGCGGTTGATCATGCTCTGACATATGTTGAAGCCTATGGATATATAGATGATGAACGATATGCCAGAACTTATATTGCATACAGAATGGATATAAAGAGCCGGCAGAAGATCATCCGGGAACTTATGGGAAAGGGAATAGACAGGAAAACAGCGATAAATGCATGGGAGGAAGAGGCTGCCTTAAATATGCCTGATGAAAAAGAAATCCTCTATCGAACCATAGAAAAGAAATATCCGCCGGATACTGAGCTGGATGAGAAAAAAATGCGTCGGCTCTATGGTTATCTTGTGAGAAGAGGATTTGGATATTCAGACATTGCAGATACTCTTGAGAATATGAATATCAGACTTGTACATACATATTCGGATGAATCATAGTATACTCCATTGTATGTATATTGCAAAATATATTACTGAGAACAGAACGAACAGTAATTAAATATAGGAAAAATATTCAAACAATTATCCTGAAAAACTTGACATAAGTATGAAAAAAAGATAAACTTGTATTGTTGTATTTGTACAATGAAAACTAAATAAGGAGGTGCTCCTGTGACAACAACAATTATTGTTGCAATTGTCGCTGTGGTAGTCGCGCTACTTATTGCAGTTCCTGTTACTTGCAAAGTCGCTGTGAACAATAAAATCCAGAAGGATGCCGAGATTGTTGGGACAGCAGAAGACAAAGCAAGAAGCATCATAGATGAAGCTCTGAAAACAGCTGAGACTAAAAAAAGAGAAGCTTTATTGGAAGTGAAGGAAGAATCTCTCCGTACAAAAAATGAACTGGAGAAAGAAACCAAGGAACGAAGAAACGAACTGCAGAAATATGAAAATCGTGTATTAGCAAAAGAATCCGCGGTTGACAAGAAAGCAGATGCAGTTGAGAAGCGTGAAGCGGAATGCACAGCGAGAGCAGCTGAGGTGCAGAAGAAAGAAAAACGGGTAGAAGAACTTGAGCAAAAAGGAGTACAGGAACTGGAACGAGTTTCAGGTCTGACCTCCGAACAGGCAAAAGAAGAATTACTCAGATCCGTTGAAGATGATGTAAAAGTGGATGTAGCCAGACTTTACAGGGAATTGGAAAGCAGGGCAAAGGAAGAAGCTGGTAAGAAGGCTAAGGAATATGTTGTCAATGCCATCCAGAAATGTGCAGTTGACCATGTAGCTGAAACTACCATTTCGGTTGTTCAGCTTCCGAGCGATGAGATGAAAGGAAGGATTATTGGTCGTGAAGGCCGTAATATCCGTACTCTTGAGACACTTACAGGTGTGGATCTTATTATTGATGATACACCGGAAGCAGTTGTGTTATCTGCTTTTGATCCGATCCGTCGTGAAGTTGCACGTGTAGCTCTTGAGAAACTGATCGTAGATGGACGTATCCATCCGGCCAGAATCGAAGAGATGGTTGAGAAAGCCCAGAGAGAAGTAGAAGCGCAGATTCGCGAAGATGGTGAGAATGCAGCTATGGACGTTGGAGTTCATGGTATTCATCCTGAATTACTGAAACTTCTTGGACGTATGAAGTTCCGTTCAAGTTATGGACAGAATGCTTTAAGACATTCTATTGAGGTAGCTCAGTTATCCGGAATGCTGGCCGGTGAGGTTGGCGTAGATGTCCGTATGGCTAAGAGAGCAGGTCTTCTTCATGATATTGGTAAATCAATTGACCATGAAGTAGAAGGATCTCATATTCAGATTGGTGTGGATCTCTGTAAGAAGTATAAGGAATCCCAGATTGTTATCAATACGGTCGCATCTCATCATGGTGACTGTGAGCCGGAATCTCTGATCGCATGTATTGTACAGGCTGCAGATGCTATTTCAGCGGCGAGACCTGGTGCAAGAAGAG
Source organism: Blautia sp. DFI.3.45 (assembly GCF_020593505.1). Lineage (NCBI taxonomy): Bacteria > Bacillati > Bacillota > Clostridia > Lachnospirales > Lachnospiraceae > Blautia > Blautia sp. DFI.3.45. Next base: position 80,253 of record NZ_JAJDMI010000002.1, on the reverse strand, counting down.
AAACGCTGGAAACTTATACCAATCGTCTGAAACAACTGGAGGATATTACGAACCAGTTTAAAGGTGTTGATAAATCTTTTGCCATTCAGGCGGGAAGAGAAATACGTGTAATGGTAGTGCCGGAGCATGTTAATGATGCAGATATGGTTCTCCTTGCGCGCGATATTGCGAAACAGATTGAAGCAGAACTTGAATATCCCGGTCAGATTAAAGTCAACGTGATACGTGAAAGCAGAGCGATTGACTATGCGAAATAATATGATTGTTCATTTTATGGACTATCGTGGACAGTTCTTTGCAGATATAAACTGTGCAGATTGTATTTATACAGTCTGTGCAGTTTTTTTATGTTATGTTATAGGAAATTACTCCGTAATGTTCCTATAACATAAAAAAGCCCTCCGGACACGATTCTTTCTTGTAAAGACAGGAATACTTCCTGGAATTTCTCAGTAAACTGGTACAGGGTGATAGAATGAAGAAAAACAGAACGGGAACCAAAAAATTTCCTGCGCTTATTTTATTTCTTCTTGGATTTCTGGCCGGAAATCTGATACCGAATATAATCTGGAAGGCAAAATGGCAACAGAAAACATGGGCATCGGTATATTTTCTGAGTACATTTGCAGGAAAAAATACAGGCAATATTGAATATCTGAAAGAAATATTAAAATACAGAGGTGTTTTTTATCTGTTGAATATAATCTGTGGATTTTCGATTTTTGGTGCGCCGCTTGCTGTTATAACGCTTCTGGGATCAGGATTGTATGCAGGTATGATAATGACTGTTTCTATACTGGAATTTGGATTTGCAGGCGGGGTGATCGGAATGGGACTTTTGCTGCCGCAATATTTATTTTACATTCCGGTCTGGCTTTATTCTATGGAACAGGAATGGAAGATATCATCAGAAATATGGAGAAACAGAGGTCTGATTTCCGGAGAAGTCAGTATTTATCTTAAAAAAATGTGTATTGCAGCAGTAGGATATTTTCTGGGAATACTTATCGAATGCTATGTGAACCCTCTGATCATTGACATTATTCTGAAATATATAAAAATTTTTTAATGACATATTTACTATATTTAGTATTGGTTGTCATAAAATCTCCGACATATGGTATTTGATGCTGAAAAAGCTTGAAATACAAGGATTTTACTCGAAAAAAAGGTTTGATTTTATGTAAAATAAACAGTATAATACATATACATTTTATCGGAGAGAGTACGATTTTCTGCTGATAAACTGTGAAGAGGATTAATTTTCGTCTGATTGCAGGAGCTACAGGCAGCGGATATTTTGATTAAAAGGAAACGGGAATATGGACATAGAAATAAGGGAATTTATTACATATCTGCATAATACAAAAAAAACATCGGCAAATACAGAGATCTCATACCAGAGAGATCTGAAAAAAATGGCGGAATTTCTGAAGGAACGGGGAATCAGAAATTATAAAGATGTAAAAGAACTTGAGCTTGAAGGGTATATCAGTTACATGGAACGTGAGAAGTTTGCGTCATCTTCCATTTCCAGAAGCGTTGCTTCTATGAGAGCATTTTTTCAGTATCTGTGGAAGGAAGGCGTGATCGCAGAAGATCCGGCAGATAACCTGAAACCTCCGAAGGTTGAGAAAAGGGCACCTGAGATACTTACCATAGAAGAAGTGGATAAATTACTTCAGCAGCCGAAATTGGATACCCCTAAAGGGATAAGAGATTCAGCAATGCTAGAATTGCTGTATGCAACAGGTATGAGAGTCAGTGAGATGCTTCATCTTCAGATTTTTGATGTCAATCTCCAGTTTGGATATGTGGTCTGTAATGAGAATGGAAAAGAGAGGATTATCCCTATTGGTATTCCATGCAAGAAGGCAATGGAACGGTATCTGCAAACAGCCAGAACTGTTTTTGTGAAAGATGAGAAAGAAACAGCATTATTTACAAATTGTTCAGGGAAAGCGATGAGCCGTCAGGGATTCTGGAAAGTATTAAAGGGATATGCGGATGATGCCGGTATCAAAAGGGATATTGCCCCGCATACATTGAGACATTCTTTTGCTGTGCATATGCTGCAGAATGGTGCGGATATACGAAGTGTTCAGGAAATGCTTGGACATTCCGATATTTCCACTACGCAGGTTTATCTGGGCATGAATATGAATAAAATGCGTGATGTGTATATGAAAACACATCCACGTCATTAAAAACTTATTATTTATGAGGATTGCTATAATGTCAAATGAAAAAGCTTCTATAGTCTGTTTTGAACAGTTTATAGAAGCTTTTTTAACTGAATCAAGTAAGTCCCCTGCTTTAATTGTGAAGAGCAATAAGCAGTGGGTGGCTGAATAGTTTTTTCCTGTAATGTCATAACATGTGCTATTTACAGATAATGTAATTACAGCGATCCATTTGATCAGAGAGTATGGAATGTTGTTTATAAACAATAACGGATCAACACATCTCGGCAATTGTATACAGAAGACGTTCGGATTCTTCCCATCCAAGACATGGATCGGTAATAGATTTTCCGTAAATATGATCACATCCGATCTTCTGATTTCCCGGTTCAATATAACTCTCGATCATAAGCCCTTTTACCAGAGTATGAAGTTCCGGGTCTACCTGGCGGCTGTGGAGAACCTCTTTTGCAATACGAACCTGCTGGTCATATTGTTTATTAGAATTAGAGTGGTTGGTATCAACGATAACAGCCGGATTTTTAAGGTTTTTCTCCTGATATTTCTCCCAGAGAAGACGAAGATCCTCGTAATGATAGTTCGGGATTGCCTCCCCATGTTTATTTACGGCACCGCGGAGAATTGTATGAGCCAGTTCATTACCTGTTGTTTCTACTTCCCAGCTTCTGTAGATAAAACGATGTCCACCCTGAGCTGCTACAACGGAATTGAGCATGACTGCAAGATCGCCGCTGGTTGGATTTTTCATACCTGCAGGAACTTCCATGCCGCTGACGGTAAGACGATGCTGCTGGTCTTCCACAGAACGTGCACCTACTGCCACATAAGAAAGCAGGTCAGAAAGGTAACGGTAATTTTCCGGATAAAGCATCTCATCTGCACAGGTCATACCACTGGTCTGGATTGCATGGATATGCATTTTACGGATTGCTACAAGCCCTGCAAGAAGATTTGGCTGTTTCTCGGGATCCGGCTGGTGAACCATACCTTTATAGCCTTCTCCTGTTGTTCTTGGTTTGTTTGTATAAACACGTGGAACAATCAGAACCTTGTCAGCTATTTTCTCCTGAACATTGCGTAATCTGGTAAGATAGTCCAGAACAGCATCTTCATTATCTGCTGAACAAGGACCGATGATTGCAAGGAATTTATCGGACTTTCCGGTAAAAACATCACGCAGTTCTTTATCTCTTGCATCTTTAACAGCCTGAATTTCAGCATCAATGGGATACTGATTACGGATTTCTTCAGGGGTTGGTAATTTTTTGATAAAATCGAATCCCATAGTAATATCTCCTTTGTGTCTATTTGTCTTGCTTTTTTCGGAATTTATTATAAACCATTCCTATCTGAATGTCGATAGCCAAAATATTTTCGGATGACTTTCTGCGATCATATCAAGCGTTACTGTTCACTTCGTTCTCAGTAACGTAGCCAAAATTCATTCCAGATTACCTGCGGCAATGGAATTTTGGCATATCCATGCCAAAACACCTCGCGGGATAGTGGAGTGTGAATAGTAACTATCAAGTCTCTTAATCAATATGCATTATTTACGGGGATTGCTATAGTTGTTTTGCAGTATTTGTAAACTGTGCAGGATGCTGAGCGCCAGTTCGCTGCAGAGAATCCCGTACAGATATCCCCGGATTCCCAGAACAGGGATTGCAAACAGCACGAAACTGATCCGGATGCAGACGCTGATCACACTGTGCAGCAGGCAGATGCCGGATTTTCCAAGGCCGTTGAGTACGCTGGTGAGAGTGGTGTTCAGGTACAGAAAAGGACAGATATAGGACATGGTATGGATATAGATTCCGGCTGTCTGACTGTGAAACAGAAAATTTCCAAGAAATTCTCCAAGAAACAGAAAAAAAACCAAGCAGGATCCGCCTAGTAGCAGACAGTATCGGAAAATCTTGCCGATCACATATTGGATTCGCTTTTGATACCCCAGAGTCTGCAGCTGGGTAATGGAGGGAATCAGCATGGCCGCAGCCGAGTTTGTAAGCGTAGCGGGGAAAAGAATAAGCGGAAGTGCCATCCCTGTAAAGATTCCGTAAACACTCAGGGAATCTTTGGGAGTAAGTCCTGACATTTGCAGCCTTGCAGGTATAAGAATCACTTCAATACTTCCCAGAAGGGTGAGCAGTATTTTATTCATGGTAAGAGGAACGGAAATATGGAGCAATTTTCTGAGAATAGAAAGCGGTCTTCTGATATTCCGGATATTATAATGTGTTACCTTAAAATGCATACTGACTGCGAAAAGAGAAATAAAAGATGAGGCTATTTCCCCGATAAGATTTCCGCCGACTGCAATTGCCGGAGTGATGTTTCGCCCTTGCGATGCACAGATCAGATAAAGAATATAACATCCGCCTGTGCGGAAAAGCTGTTCCAGAAGCTGGACTCCTGCGGGAAATCCGGCCTGTTTTCTTCCTAAATAATAGCTGCTGATACAGGTATGAAGTGTACTCAACGGAATACTCAGAGAAAGAATCCGTATCAGACCGGAGGTCTGTGACTCTTTCAGAATCTGTACTGCCCAGAAATCTGCATAGCTGTAAAGAAACCAGGAGAATACCAGGGAGAAAACAACAGAAAATACAGTTCCCACGACAAAATAATCTGAGATATGACGACTGGGATTTTTGGAAACTTTTTCTGCGGCAGTGAGGCGGGAGATTGCAGTCTGGATACCGGAAGCGCAGATGGACATGATCAGAATCTGCAGTGGAAGTATAAGCTGAAAGATACCAAGCCCATGTGCACCAATAGTGTGTGACAGGAATATTCTGTAAAAGAACCCCATAAGTCTGCTTAACAAACCGGCAAATGTAAGAAGTAAAGTTCCTTTGATAAAAAGTTTTTTTGACATAATGAAAAATCCAGACCTTTTCATGCGCAGCAGGTGCGAATATCCGCTTGACTAAAAAACAGTAACCTGCCGAAACGCCTTTACAGCAATATATGAACAAAACAGCCTTGACAGAACGGTTTGTTTCTGGTAAAGTAATCATGAAATCCGAGGGAAACACTGGGAATTAAAAAACGAGGTGAGAAAATGAAACTCTCAACAAGAGCCCGTTATGGCTTGAAAGCATTGATAGATCTTGGTTTGCACAGTGCGAATGAAGCGATATCTTTACAGAGTATTGCGGAGAGACAGGATATTTCCACAAGCTACCTCGAACAGCTTATGGCCATGCTTAAGAAGGCCGGTCTTGTAAAGAGCAGCAGAGGGGCTTACGGCGGATACCAGCTTGGCAAGCCGGCAGATGAGATCTCGGTCGGTGAAGTCCTGCGTGTGCTGGAAGGCAGCCTGGAAGCAGCAGCCTGTCCCGGGATTGAGAATGACGGAACCTGCCATGGCAGTGATGTATGTGTGGCAAAGCTCGTCTGGAAGAGAATCAATGACAGTATTACAAGCGCTGTCGATACCCTGATGCTTGGTCAGCTGATCGAGGAAAGCAGAAGAGTACATGAAGAAAAAATGGAAAGTCAGGGCATGGAAGAAAATGTACCGGACATACTTAAATAAAACAGGAGGACAAGAAAATGGGAAAAATGATTTATCTGGACAATGCAGCAACAACTAAAACAGCACCGGAGGTTGTCCAGGCAATGCTGCCATATTTTTCAGAATATTATGGCAACCCGTCCAGTATTTATGATTTTGCAGGCAAGAGCAAAGAGGCGATCACCAAAGGAAGAGAGCAGATCGCAGAAGTTCTTGGAGCAAAGAAAGAAGAAATTTATTTCACAGCAGGTGGTTCCGAGTCTGATAACTGGGCTCTGAAGGCTACCTTTGAGGCATATAAAGCAAAAGGAAACCACATCATCACAACAAAGATCGAGCATCATGCAATTCTCCATACCTGTGAATATCTGGAGAAACGCGGCGCAAAGATCACATATGTAGATGTAGACGAGAACGGTATTGTAAAACTGGATGAACTTGAGAAAGCAATCACACCGGAAACAATCCTGATTTCTGTAATGTTTGCAAACAACGAGATTGGTTCTATCCAGCCGATCAAGGAAATCGGACGTATCGCAAAAGAGCATGGAGTGCTTTTCCACACAGATGCTGTTCAGGCATTCTGTCAGGTTCCGATCAATGTGGATGAATGCAATATTGATATGTTAAGCTCCAGCGGACATAAGATCAATGGACCAAAAGGAATCGGTTTCCTCTACATTCGTAAGGGCGTAAAAATCCGTTCCTTTGTACATGGCGGTGCACAGGAACGTAAACGTCGTGCAGGTACAGAGAATGTGCCGGGAATCGTTGGATACGGTGTAGCAGCAGCACGTGCAAATGCATCCATGAAAGAACGTACTGACAAAGAAATCGCTATCAGAGATCATCTGATCCACAGAATTGAGACAGAGATTCCTTATGTAAAAGTAAACGGTGACCGTATAAAACGTCTTCCGAATAACGTAAATGTCAGCTTCCAGTTTGTTGAGGGCGAATCTCTCCTGCTGATGCTGGATAATTATGGAATCTGTGCATCCAGCGGATCTGCCTGTACATCAGGTTCTCTTGATCCGTCCCATGTACTTCTTGCAATCGGACTTCCGCACGAGATTGCACATGGTTCTCTGCGTATGACACTCAGCGAAGAGACAACAATGGAAGATGTAGATTTCGTAGTGGACAGATTGAAAGAAATTGTAGCGCACTTAAGAAGCATGTCTCCATTATATGAAGATTTCATGAAAAAACAGAATAAATAACAAAACAGAAGATAATTGTTTGTATTTTTGCAGTTACAACAGAAATAATATTAAAAGAAAGTCAGGATAACAGGAGGAAACACAAATGGCTTACAGTGAAAAAGTAATGGATCATTTTCAGCATCCGCGTAATGTAGGAGAAATAGAGAACGCAAGTGGCGTAGGTACAGTGGGAAATGCAAAATGCGGTGATATCATGAGGATTTTTCTTGATATCGATGATGAAACACATATCATCAAAGACTGCAAATTCAAAACATTCGGATGTGGTGCGGCAGTTGCAACCAGCAGCATGGCAACAGAGATGGTAATGGGAAAAACCATCGAAGAAGCTATGGAAGTTACAAATAAGGCAGTTATGGAAGCCCTGGACGGACTTCCGCCTGTAAAAGTACACTGCTCCCTGCTTGCAGAGGAAGCAATCCATGCGGCTCTGTGGGATTATGCACAGAAGCATCATATTGAGATTAAAGGTCTTAAGAAACCAAAGTCTGATATTCACGAAGGTGAAGAAGCAGAGGAAGAAGAATATTGATTATAGCAAAAAATCTGAATCTGTTTGTAATCTGAAATCGTTATTTATAAAGAAGGGGCGGGTGATACTCATCATCTGCCCTGTGCTTTATATTATGGCATTATATGATACCAGGGACAAAAGATATTTTGTGAAGCAGTTCCCGCAATTTTTATTATATGATGCTGCTATAAATATTTTCTGCAGGAGGTAGAAATGACAGGACTTACAAATGAACAGGTGCAGGAGAGGATTGCAGAAGGAAAAGTTAATGTCAACGAGAACCCGAATACCAGAACCTACAAGCAGATCATTTTGGAAAACACGCTTACATTTTTTAACTTTTTAAATATTGCATTGCTTGTTCTGGTGCTTTTTGTGAGATCTTATAAGAACTCCATGTTTATGGGAATCATTCTGATCAATACAGTGATAGGTATTATTCAGGAGATCAGAGCAAAGAAGACGATTGACAAACTTGCAATTCTTACAGAGAGTAAAACAGTAGTTTTGCGTGAGGGGAAGAAATGGAGTATTTCCACAGAGAAACTGGTTCTGGATGATCTGATCTTTCTGAAAACAGGAGATCAGGTTCCGGCTGACGTAAAGGTACTGGAGGGAACTGTAGAAGTAAACGAGTCTCTACTCACCGGTGAGTCGGACAATCTGTCCAAAAGCCAGGGAGACGAACTTTTTTCAGGAAGCTTTGTGACATCAGGGGAAGCTTGCTGTCAGGTAATCCATGTTGGAAAAGATAATTATGCATCGCAGATCACAAGTGAAGCAAAGGAATTTAAACGTCATAATTCGGAACTTCGCAATTCTCTGAATGCGATTCTGAAGGTGATCAGTATCATTATCGTGCCTCTTGGTGCCATGTTGTTTTACAAGCAATATATGATCGTAGGAGATACACTGAAGGATTCTGTGGTAAATATGGTTGCCGCAGTACTTGGAATGATCCCGGAAGGCCTGGTACTTCTGACAAGTGTGGCACTGACATTGGGTTCTATGGTTCTTGCTACAAAGAAGACACTTGTGCAGGAGCTTTACTGTATTGAAACGCTGGCGAGAGTTGACACGCTCTGTCTGGATAAGACCGGTACGATCACAGAAGGGACCATGAAGGTTGAAGATGTGCAGTTGTATGATACAGCACAGACAACTGTTGTACAACATACAGCAAAATTTGATCCGGAAACAGGGGAGCCTGTTCAGAATGTGTCAGCATTAAAACCGGAGGTTACGGTATCAGCAGAGAAGGAAAACGGACAGATACAGGAAACAGTAAACTCAGAAACGGTATCTCAGGAAGAAAGACAGAAGCTTCAGGAAATTGACCACATTATGGGAAATATGATGTCAGTTCTTCATGATCAGAATGCAACAGCAGATGCGCTGAGAAAGCGCTTTCCTTCAAGAAATGACCTGAAACTGATCCATGCCATTCCTTTCTCCTCAGACAGGAAATACAGTGGTGCTGTTTTTGAAGGAAGAGGAACTTATCTGATGGGAGCTGCACAGTTCCTTTTTCCGGAAGGAAATGAAGAACTTCTGGAACATTGCAGCAGTTACGCACAGGAGGGATACCGTATCCTTGTTCTGGCTCACAGTGAACAGGAGACAAAAGGAACGGAACGCCCGACAGGACTTGAACCGTTGGGACTGTTTCTCATCACTGACGTGATACGTGAGGAAGCACCGGATACTCTGGCTTTTTTTGACAGCCAGGGAGTTGACCTTAAAGTTATCTCAGGAGATGATCCTGTGACTGTCTCTGCGATTGCAAAGAAAGCAGGACTGAAAAATGCCAATCATTATATCGATGCAACAACAATTAAAACTTCGGAAGAAATGCAGCGTGCAGTTGCAGAGTGCAGTGTATTCGGGCGTGTAACACCACAGCAGAAGAAACAGATGGTACAGGCTCTTCAGTCGCAGAAGCATACAGTTGCGATGACCGGTGACGGTGTAAATGACGTACTTGCACTCAAGGAAGCAGACTGCAGTATTGCCATGGCAGCAGGAAGCGATGCAGCTAAAAATATTGCAAATGTCGTTCTTCTTGATTCTAATTTCGGGGCAATGCCTCATATTGTAAATCAGGGCCGTCGTGTTGTAAACAATATCAGAAGTGCGGCATCCATGTTTCTGATCAAAACAATTTTTTCTGTTTTACTGTCATTGATCACAATTTTCTTTGGAGATGCATATCCCTTTGAACCAATCCAGATGTCGCTGATCAGTGCCTGCGCAGTGGGAATTCCTACATTTCTTCTGACACAGGAAAATAATTACAATAAGATTGACCATACATTCCTGAGGCACGTATTTATGAATGCATTTCCTGCGGCAGTAACCATTACAGGATGTGTATTTACGATCATGCTGGTCTGTCAGGATGTATACCATTCTAACGTCATGCTTAATACAGCCTGTGTTCTGGTTACGGGGTGGAACTATATGTCTGCACTGCGTACAGTTTATTCGCCGCTGAACACATACAGAAAAGTGATCATTTATGGAATGCAGTTTGCATTTTTTATAAGTGCGGTTGTATTGCAGGATTTGCTGACACTGGGTTCTCTGGAATTTGGAATGATCATTCTGGTATTTGTACTGATGACATTCTCTCCAATCCTGATCGAAACTATTACAGAATGGATCAGGAGGATTTATGAGAAGTCACTGGACAGAGAAGATGAAAATAAAGGATTTTTTGCAAGATTTTTGGAAAGAGTCCAGAAGTAAAAAACGAGGACAATCTGTAAAATATGCAGATTGTCCTCGTTTGCATTATGCGGTCTGCGTTATGCAGATTAATGGTTTATTTCTTTCTGCACAGCCAGAAGCATCCAAATGCAGGGATCATAACACCTTTAGCTTCCATCTCATGTCCTGAGATAAGATCAGTGTATATGCCGTCATCTTCGTTGATCCATGCAACCTTATCCTGATCGCTGAAGTTATAGATTCCGATGAATTTCTCCTCTGCATTTTCGCGTACGATTGCAAGGATAGAAGAATCCCAGGTATCGATTGTACGAAGATCAGCTGTTGTATCAAAAACGCTGTGTGAACTTCTAATATGTTCCAGATGATCCAGTGCGTGGAAAAGTTTTCCCTGTACTGTATCTGCGATATTTCTGTTTGGAGCAAGTGACCAGTTGAATTCTCCTCTGTGAAGATAGCGGGAATCAACTGCCTTGTCAGGATCATCTTTATAAGAATAGTCGTTTACCTGACCAATCTCATCTCCGCTGTAGATTACAGGGATACCTGACTGGGAAAGCATAAATGCATGAAGTGTGATGTCATAGCGCACACTTCTGTCAACACCAGCTACATTTCCTTCAAAACCATATTTCTCAATGCCACACAGAGATGCGGTAGTACCGCAAAGTCTTGCATCACCCAGACGCGGGTCATCATTGTAAAGTTCACCGCGGCCAAATGTATCCGGATATTTGCCTGTAAAGAAATCATTCAGGAATTTCTTATGAGAAACCTCATCGATTGAGAAATTCTTCAGGAAATCATAATCCAGTCCCCAGCCAATATCATCGTGGCAACGCAGATAATTCTGGAAGATGTACTCTTTTGGAAGAGATCCCAGAATATCCAGCTGTCTGCGGAGCAGAGATACATCTTTGGTTGCAACTGTGTGCCAGGTGCTTGCCATAGTAGTAACGTTATACAGGATATGGCATTCCGGCTTTTCAAGTGTACCGAAATATGGAACAACTTTTTCAGGAGCCATGACAACCTCTCCGAGAAGAAGGACTCCCGGGCACACGATCTCGCAGATCATACGCATCATACGTACGATTGTGTGAACCTGTGGCAGGTTGCGGCAGTTTGTTCCAAGCTGCTTCCAGATATAAGGAACTGCATCGAGACGTACGATGTCAACACCCTGGTTTGCCAGATATAACATATTGTAGACCATTTCGTTAAACACAACAGGATTTCTGTAGTTTAAATCCCACTGGTATGGATAGAAAGTAGTCATGACATGCTTGTGAAGGTCATCCAGCCATGTAAAGTTGCCCGGTGCGGTAGTTGGGAATACCTGTGGACAGGTCTTCTCATAGAGTGCAGGAACATCGTAGGTATCAAAGAAGAAATAACGGTCCTGGTATTCTTTTTCACCTGCGCGAGCCCGTTTGGCCCACTCATGCTCTTCGGAAGTATGGTTCATAACGAAATCAAGGCAGATGTTGATGCCGCGTTCATGGCATTTGGAGGTAAGCTCTGAAAAGTCCTCCATAGTACCAAGCTCAGGCTGCACTGTGCGGAAGTCAGCTACTGCGTAACCACCGTCACTTTTTCCTTTCGGAGATGCGAGCAGAGGCATCAGATGAAGATAATTGACATTGCATTCTTCCACATAATCCAGATGTTCCTCCAGACCTTTTAAAGTATGTGCAAAATTGTTTACATACATCATCATGCCTACAAGGTCATTGCGTTTATACCAGTCCGGATCAGCCTCACGCTTTTTATCAGATGCCTTTAATGCTGAATTTCTGCTGTTATAGAAAGCTTCCATATTAGAAGTAAGATCATGCAGATAGGTCATGACATCATCATGATCCTGATATAATTCGCAATATAACCATTTCAGCTCATCATAATGTTTCTGAAAACGTTCATTATATAAAGTAAGATCAACAGGAACGTCCAGTTTAACAGGTTCCACTTTGGAAGTCTCGACCTTAACAGGTTCTACTTTAGAAGTCTCGACCTTAACAGGTTCCACTTTGGAAGTCTCGACCTTAACAGGTTCTACTTTAGAAGTTTCAACTCTGACAGGCTCAGTTTTGGAAGTAGTCACTTGTAAAATTTCTGATTCCTGCTTTCTGACTGTTGATGAAGAACGTTTCTTCTGGAGTCTTTTTTTAGCCATAATATTCCTCCCTGGTTTATGAAAAATACAGTAACCGGGCAGTGTCGGGACATATAAAACATAAATATGGAGACACCGGACAGTTACGAATATATACAGAAAGCTGCAATTTCCATATCTGCTGTCAGTTTTTTATCATGATCAGCTATGATGCAGACCAGAGAAACAGTATTTGGAGCAGTTTGGAAATTGGGCTTCTGAAATCATATGTAATATTATATTATAGGAACTGCCATATAGGCAAGTACTGACACGTTTTACAGAGAAATAAATTCCGGTTTACGGTCTTTGAAGATTGTATAGTAACGAAAACCACAGGCTTCCAGTACACTGGCAGCTTTATCAAATGCACAGGCGATTTTATCCGGAGTATGCGCATCTGCTCCGATGGTGATGATCTCTCCGCCGAGTTCTCTATAGCGCCTTATTACGGCAGTACATGGATTGGGTTCTCCAAGACCATAATGATATCCGCCTGTATTAAGTTCGATGCCTTTTCCCATGGAAATCAGTTTCTTCAGAATCTCATCCAAAATATCTTTATACCGTCCGTAAGAATATTCCCGGTTCCTGTTAGGACCATAACGGACAACATAATCAATATGTCCGTAAACGTCAAATCCGTCATATGCGGAAATGTTTTCAAGAATGGATTCAAAATATTCCATATAACATAAAAATTCCTTACGTCCTTCAAAAAATTCCGGGTAATAAGGATCATACCCATGGACAAGATGGGATGAACCGATAACGAAATCAAAAGGTGTCTGAGAGAGAAGTGAGTCAAAATATTCTCTCAGATGCATCTGCAGTCCCAGTTCAATTCCGAAACGTACCTGAATTTTATCCTTATATATATCTGAAAGTTCAGCCAGCTTTTCTTTGTAAGCCGGAATATCCAGAGAAAAATCCAGATTGTCCGGAGTAACAGGGTAATCCGGATCCAGATGTTCCGTAAAAGTAATTCCCTGTAGTCCCGTTTCAACAGCGCGATGGATCATAACTTCCATAGGCGTATCCGAGTCAGCAGAAAAAGAAGAGTGCATATGACAATCCCACAATATTTGTCTGCCCATAATTTCAGTCCTTTCTTCTGTAAAAACAGTACTGTTATATTTGCGTGTGATATATTATAAATGAATACTGTGTCCTCTTAAATGGATATATCTGCACCTGAAATATCACAATTACAGGCCCGGATCAGTGTATTCATAAAGCACTGTATACACAGTATAACATATAATTTACATTTTTTACTTAATTTTTATCTGTTTTTTGGAAAATGGTCTTGAATTTTTGTTTAGAATTATGTACAATACATTACAGGTTGATGATTCTTTAACAAACAAAGGATTACCATAATTAACCACTTAATTCATAGGAGGAATTTTATCATGGCAGTAAAAGTTGCAATTAATGGTTTTGGACGTATTGGACGTCTTGCATTCCGTCAGATGTTTGGAGCAGAAGGATTTGAAATCGTAGCAATCAACGATTTAACATCTCCTAAAATGCTTGCTCACTTATTAAAATATGATTCAACACAGGGAAAATATGCTCTTGCAGATACAGTAACAGCAGGAGAAGATTCCATCACAGTTGACGGAAAAGAAATCAAAATTTACGCAAAAGCTAACGCTGCTGAACTTCCATGGGGAGAAATCGGTGTAGACGTAGTTCTTGAGTGTACAGGATTCTATACATCCAAAGACAAAGCTCAGGCTCATATCGATGCAGGTGCTAAACACGTTATCATTTCCGCTCCGGCTGGAAACGATCTTAAGACAATCGTTTACAATGTAAACCATGAAACTCTTACAAAAGAAGATCACATCATCTCCGCAGCTTCCTGTACAACAAACTGCTTAGCTCCAATGGCTAAAGCATTAAATGATCTTGCTGCAATCAAATCCGGTATCATGTGCACAATCCACGCTTACACAGGCGATCAGATGACACTTGACGGACCACAGAGAAAAGGTGATTTAAGAAGATCTCGTGCAGCTGCAGTTAACATCGTTCCTAACAGCACAGGTGCTGCTAAAGCTATCGGTCTTGTTATTCCGGAACTGAACGGTAAACTTATCGGATCTGCTCAGCGTGTTCCTACCCCAACAGGTTCTACAACAATCTTAACAGCAGTTGTTGAAGGAAACGTAACAAAAGAACAGATCAACGCAGCTATGAAAGCAGCTTCTAATGAATCCTTCGGATACAACGAAGATGAAATCGTATCCAGCGATATCGTTGGTATGAGATTTGGTTCTCTGTTCGATGCTACTCAGACAATGGTTCTTCCACTTGAGAATGGCACAACAGAAGTACAGGTAGTTTCCTGGTATGACAACGAGAACTCCTACACAAGCCAGATGGTTCGTACAATCAAACACTTTGGTAAATTACTGAACGCTTAATTTTCAGTAAGTGTAAAGGAATAGACTCCAACGAAGGGTCCGGTCTGATTTGGACCGGACCCTTTTCGCGTGGTCTGGAATGACAGCAGGAAATCAATAAGTTACTGTTTACAGATATGCAGTAACTGTTAAAGAATATTATTAAGGAGGCACCACAAATGCTGAATAAAAAATCTGTTGATGATATCAATGTAAAAGGCAAAAAAGTTCTTGTAAGATGTGACTTCAATGTTCCTCTTCAGGATGGAAAGATCACAGATGAGAACCGTCTGGTTGCAGCTCTTCCTACAATCAAGAAGCTGATCGCTGACGGCGGAAAGGTTATTCTCTGCTCCCACCTTGGAAAACCGAAGGGAGAGCCGAAACCGGAATTATCTCTTGCACCGGTTGCAAAACGTCTTTCCGAATTATTAGGACAGGAAGTTAAGTTTGCAGCAGATCCTGAAGTAGTAGGACCTAACGCAAAAGCAGCAGTAGCTGAGATGAAAGACGGAGATGTTATCTTACTTGAGAACACACGTTATCGCGCAGAAGAAACAAAGAACGGAGACGAATTCAGCAAAGAACTTGCTTCTCTTTGTGATGTATTTGTTAATGATGCATTTGGTACAGCTCACAGAGCACACTGCTCTAATGTTGGTGTGACCAAATATGTTGATACAGCAGTTGTTGGTTACTTAATGCAGAAGGAAATCGATTTCCTTGGAAATGCAGTGAACAATCCTGAGAGACCGTTTGTTGCCATCCTTGGCGGAGCTAAGGTTTCCAGTAAGATTTCTGTAATCAATAACCTTCTTGATAAAGTAGATACTCTTATCATTGGTGGTGGTATGTCTTACACATTCTCAAAAGCTATGGGTGGACATATCGGAACATCTCTTTGTGAGGATGATTATCTTCAGTATGCATTGGACATGATGAAGAAAGCAGAAGACAAAGGTGTGAAACTTCTTCTTCCGTTAGATAACAGAATCGGTGATAACTTCTCTAATGACTGTAATATCCAGGTTGTTAAACGTGGTGAGATTCCGGACGGATGGGAAGGAATGGATATCGGACCGGAAACAGAGAAGCTTTTCGGTGACGCAGTAAAAGATGCTAAGACAGTTGTTTGGAACGGACCGATGGGCTGCTTCGAAATGCCAAACTTCGCTCATGGTACAGAAGCTGTTGCAAAAGCACTTGCTGAAACAGATGCCACAACTATTATCGGTGGTGGTGATTCTGCAGCTGCAGTTAACATCCTTGGTTATGGCGACAAGATGACACACATCTCCACAGGTGGCGGTGCATCTCTTGAATTCCTGGAAGGAAAAGAACTCCCGGGTGTTGCAGCAGCAAACGATAAATAAGAATATAATAACATCCCACAGGGATACTAAGGAGATAAATCATCATGGCAAGAAAGAAAATTATCGCTGGTAACTGGAAAATGAACATGACACCAAGCGAAGCCGTTAAATTAGTAGAAACATTAAAACCATTAGTAGTTAACGATGAAGTAGACGTAGTATTCTGCGTACCTGCAATCGATATCATCCCGGTTGTAGAAGCTGCTAAGGGAACAAACATCCAGGTTGGTGCTGAGAACATGTACTTTGAAGAGAAAGGTGCATACACAGGAGAAATCTCCCCTGCAATGCTCGTAGATGCCGGAGTTAAATATGTTGTTCTTGGACATTCCGAAAGAAGAGAATACTTCGGAGAAACAAACGAAGATGTTAACAAGAAAGTTCTCAAAGCTTTCGAACATGGAATTACACCTATCATGTGCTGTGGCGAAACTCTTACTCAGAGAGAACAGGGCGTGACAATGGATTTCATCCGTCAGCAGGTTAAAGTTGGATTCCAGGGTGTTACAGCAGATCAGGCTAAGACAGCAGTTATCGCTTACGAGCCAATTTGGGCAATCGGAACAGGTAAAACAGCTACAACTGAGCAGGCTCAGGAAGTATGCGCAGGTATTCGTGCATGCATCGCTGAAATCTATGATGAAGCAACAGCAGAAGCAATCCGTATCCAGTATGGCGGATCTGTAAATCCTGCAACAGCACCTGACTTATTCGTTCAGAACGATATCGATGGCGGCCTTGTAGGTGGCGCTTCTCTGAAAGCTGATTTCGGAAAGATCGTAAACTACAAATAAGAATAAAAAACTGATTATAAGCAGATAATCTTTGTGTCCAAACGAGAAATAATATAATGCCCCTGAATACAGGAAAATTGGTAATTTTATTGATTGGATTGTATTCAGGGGATTGTTATAGTTGAAGCAGGTAAGTTACCTGCTTTAATTGCTGTTGCGAATATTTGTTTGGCTATGTCAGACACATAGTATCTTATGAAATTAATATGTATAAAGAAAAAGACAGCTTCATTACTGAAACTGTCTTTTTTATCTGGTGTAAAAATCTGCTGTAAGCTGTTTCTTTTGTACTTTGGGTAAATCTCTTTTGCACGAAAGGAATGCCTCGATACTTTTGTATTTTGACTATTTATCAGGTGTATTTAGTTCATGTATTTTATCTTTTGTATTTTGGAGTATTTCTGAGTTTTTATCCTTGGTGATATAAATGTTTTTCTCTTTGGCAATTCGATGATTTTCTCTTTTGTATGTATAAACTATATCATATTTTTCTACATTCGTCTACAAGTTTCAACAGAAATCAGTCAAAAACATTTCGACAGAATCCCTGTTTTTTCGACATTCGGAGAGGAAATTGACAGATAAATAAAGATTGTCTGATTGCGGGAATCCATTTTCGCTGATATAATGTAAAAAATGTGTAATTATAGAAAGCAGGTTAATATTTTATGGAAGAAAAAGTAACAAAATGTAGTGTATCAAAGAAATGCGGAAGCTGTCAGTATCAGGGTGTTCCTTATAAAGAACAGCTTGCCGCCAAGCAGAAAAGGATGAAGAAGCTTCTTGGAAAGTTTGCAAATGTAAAACCAATCATGGGAATGGATGATCCCTTTTATTATAGAAATAAAGTTCATGCAGTATTTGACAGGGATAAAAAAGGTAATATTATCTGTGGAACCTACGAAGCGAAAACACATAAGGTTGTTCCGATAGAAGAGTGCATGATCGAGGATAAGATCAGTCAGGAAATCATCCGTACAATTCGGGATATGCTGAAATCTTTTAGAATCAAAACATATGATGAGGACACAGGATATGGACTTTTGCGCCATGTGCTGGTGAGAAGAGGGTTTTCCACAGATGAGATCATGGTGGTTCTTGTGATTGGTTCCCCGATCTTTCCTTCAAAAAATAATTTTGTGAAAGCTCTGAGAAAGAAATACCCACAGATTACAACAGTTGTGCTTAACGTCAATGATAAGAAGACCAGTATGGTACTGGGTGAGCGTGATATCGTCATTTATGGAAAAGGATATATCCGGGATACGCTCTGCGGATGTACATTCCGCATTTCTCCGCAGTCTTTTTATCAGGTAAATCCTGTACAGACAGAAATTCTGTATAAGACAGCAATTGAATATGCGGGGCTTGGACGAAAAGAAACAGTGATAGATGCATACTGCGGAATAGGAACAATCGGACTTGTAGCCGCAAAGCGGGCAAAGAATGTCATTGGTGTGGAATTAAATCCGGATGCAGTCCGCGATGCCAGAATCAATGCAAAGGAAAATAAGATTACAAATGCACGTTTCTATCAGGGAGATGCAGGAGAATTTATGGAAAACATGGCAGAAAACGGAGAACATGCAGATGTTGTGTTTATGGATCCGCCACGTACCGGCAGTGATAAAAAGTTTATGTCCTCTGTTATCAAACTGAATCCATCAAGAATCGTATATATCTCCTGTGGACCGGAAACACTGGCAAGAGATCTGGAGTATTTGACAAAACATGGCTATGATGTGAGAAAAATACAGCCGGTAGATATGTTCAGTTTTACAGACCATTGTGAAAATATTTGCCTTTTGACGAAAAAATTTGAGAAACAGACGAAAAATCAAAACGAATACAAATACTAAAAGAATATAAATACCAAAAGAAAAGGAAGGTTTCATGGAAATAAGAAAAGCATCAGTGCAGGATCTTGGGCAGATCATGCAAGTTTATGATAAAGCCCGCAAATTTATGAGAGAAAATGGCAATGCAGAACAGTGGGGTGAAGATTACCCCTCAGCAGAACTGATAAAGCATGATATTGATAAAATGTATCTGTGCATGTCAGAAGGGCAGATTGCCTGTGTTTTCTATTATGCGGCGGAAGAAGATGAAGATTATAAAGAAATTAATGGAAAATGGCTGAATGAAGAACCCTATGGAGTAGTTCACAGGGTAGCGTCCACAGGAATAGTAAGAGGAGCCGCATCATTCTGTCTGGACTGGGCCTATGCTCAGACACTGAATCTCCGTATGGATACATACAGCGATAACATCCCCATGCAGAAACTTCTGGAAAAATGCGGATTTCAGTACTGCGGTTCATTTGAACGTCTGGGAATGGATAAATGGATGGCATACCAGAAAATATAATAAACAAGTCCCCATCTGTTTCAACTGTAAGAGACAGGTTGGGACTTTAAGGTTATTGATTGCTGTAGTTAGAGGTATCCATCAGAAGAAATCCGGTCTTTTACAGATTCTCAACAATCTGGCGTGCTACATATACACCGCTTGCAGAAGCATGGGACAGGGAATGGGTTACACCGCTTCCGTCTCCAATGATATACAGGCCTTTGTATCTGCTTTCCAGATTTTCATCAATATCAACTTCCATATTATAGAACTTAACCTCCACACCATAGAGGAGAGTGTCGTCATTAGCTGTTCCGGGAGCGATTTTATCCAGAGCATAAATCATTTCAATGATTCCGTCAAGGATACGTTTCGGGAGAACAAGACTCAGATCACCGGGAGTAGCTGCGAGAGTAGGTCGTACCATACCTTCTTCGATACGTGCAACCGTACTCCTTCTTCCGCGCACCAGATCGCCGAAACGCTGTACGATCACTCCGCCGCCCAGCATATTGGAAAGACGGGCAATGCTTTCGCCATATCCATTACTGTCTTTAAATGGCTCGGAGAAATGTTTGGCCACCAACAGTGCGAAGTTTGTATTTTCTGTCTGTTTGGACGGATCTTCATAGCTGTGGCCATTTGCTGTGACAATGCCGTTTGTATTTTCGTTTACAACGATGCCATAAGGATTCATACAGAAAGTCCTCACATTATCTTCGAATTTTTCTGTTCTGTAGACAATCTTACTCTCATACAGTTCGTCTGTCAGGTGTGAGAAGATAACAGCAGGAAGTTCTACACGTACACCCAGGTCTACCCGGTTTGATTTGGTTGGGATATCAAGTTCTTTACAGATCTGTTCCATCCATTTGCTTCCGCTTCTGCCTACGGATACAATGCATTTGCTGCAGTCAGTGGTATCATTCTTTGTGATGATACGGTATCTGTCTTCAAGTACTTCCAGACGTTCTACAGGAGTGTTGAAATGAAAATCAACATGCTCTTTTAATTTTGCATATAAGTTCTCAAGAACCACATAGTTAATGTCTGTTCCCAGATGACGTACGGAAGCATCCAGAAGCTTTAATTTGTTCTGCATACAAAGTTTTTTGAATTTGGTTCCGGCTGTAGAATACATTTTTGTGTCCTGTCCGCCGTAGGCAACATTGATCTCATCTACGTAACGCATCAGGTCAAGAGCGTCTTTCTTTCCAATATGTTCATAAAGTGTTCCGCCGAAATCATTTGTGATATTGTATTTGCCGTCAGAGAAAGCACCGGCACCGCCAAAGCCGCTCATAATGGCACAGGTTTTACATTTGATACAGGTTTTTACTTTGTCACCATCAATTGGGCAATGTCTTTTACTGAGAGGATTTCCAGCCTCAAAAACAGCAATCTTTAAATCGTTATTTTGTTTCATCAGTTCATAGGCAGAGAAAATACCGCCAGGTCCTGCGCCGATGATCACTACATCATATTTCATATATACTACGATCCTTTCAGGTAAAAATATTTTGTAAATCTGCAGCAAGTCTCCTGAACGCACTATTTAACTGATAAATTGCGAAGCGGATGATATTATGCGCCTGAAGAGAATGCCATAGATAAGTCTGCGTTACTGAGAACGAAGGAGACAGTAATAAGTATATCATAAATAAATGAAAAAATCTTATGTTTTTGTGAATGGACTTATAGGATAACATTATAAATAATGTTTTAACCGAATCAGGTAAGTCCCCTGTGGAGATTGCGGGAATGATTTTTCAGACACGCTCTAGCATCATGAGAAAGATAAAAAGAACAAATAGTTCTATAAAAGGACACAACTACATCATATTGATATTGAACCCGAAAAAATTATTTTTCCTCAGGTTCAGCATTATCCGGAATGTGTTCTACAATATCACCGAAATCGCAGTCAAGGATTGAACATAAGATATCAAGACTGCGGATTTCCACATTTTCATTATGACGGAGTTTATCCAGAAAAGAAGTGCTTATGCCATAGTGAGTGTACAGGGCATACTGGCTGATTTTCCGCTCCTTCATAGTCTTCCATAATTTTCTATAGCTTATCATATGTAATAACCGTCCGATTTGTTCTTGATTCATATTTATTATCGGGTTAAAATAGGTCTTGTAACAGTGTCTTTATAAAGACACTATTGAGAAGGAAAGTGATATAATGAAGACGATCAGAAAGATAATGGAAGGCGTGGCCGCAGCCTGCATATCAGTGGCAATGTATTACTGCTTCCTGAGTGGAGCCCCTGCCGGGGGAACAGAGAGAACTGTTTATATGATCCTGGATGGAATATTCTGTATTTCTGCCTGGGTGGCAGGAGTGGGGATATTATGGTATGTGAGATGGCTTCGCAGACGGAACAAAGAACTGGAAAATATGATAAAGATTTTACTTAAAAATGCAGACAAACTTGACAAATAGGAAATTCTGCCATACTATAAAAACCAACGAAAACGAAAGGGGAATCCTGCAAAATGAATAAAAATGTCATCAAAGCCGCACTGTTAGGATTTGGAACAGTAGGAACAGGTGTATATAAGGTACTGAAGAATCAGGAAAAGGAAATGTCGGCCAAGATTGGCTGTAAAGTTGAGATAAAGAAAATCCTTGTGAGAAATATAGAGAAGGCAGCAGCGAAGATAGAAGACGCCTCATTGCTCACCAGCCAGTGGGATGAGATTATAAATGATCCGGAGATTGAGATTGTGATTGAACTGATGGGTGGGATTAATCCTGCAAAAGAGTATATCCTTTCTGCATTAAAAGCCGGTAAGCATGTAGTCTCTGCAAACAAGGATCTGATCGCAGTACATGGTCATGAGCTTCTGGATGCGGCACATGAGAGTAAAGTGGATTTTCTGTTTGAAGCAGCAGTAGCAGGTGGTATTCCGATCATCAGACCATTGAAACAGTGTCTGGCAGGAAATCACATGACAGAAGTTATGGGTATTGTAAACGGAACCACAAACTTTATTCTGACAAAGATGACTCAGGAAGGTATGGAGTTTAAGGATGCCCTGGCACTTGCAACAGAACTTGGATATGCGGAGGCTGATCCGACTGCTGATATCGAAGGTCTGGATGCAGGACGTAAGGTAGCGATCCTTGCATCTGTGGCATTTAACTCACGTGTGGTATTTAACGATGTATATACAGAGGGAATTGCCAAGATCACATCAAAAGATATTCATTATGCGAAAGAAATGGGACGTGATATCAAGCTTCTGGGTGTTGCAAGAAACGAAGCAGACGGAATTGAAGCATATGTGTGCCCGATGCTGATCCCCAGTTCCCATCCGCTTGCAACTGTAAATGATTCCTATAATGCAGTATTTGTCCATGGAGATGCAGTGGAGGATGCCATGTTCTTCGGAAGAGGAGCAGGAGAACTTCCTACAGCCAGTGCAGTTGTGGGTGATGTATTTGATATTGTGAGAAATATTCTTGCAGGATGCTGCGGCAGAATCGGATGTACCTGTTACAAGAATATCCCTGTTAAGAAAATGGAAGATACACATAACCGTTATTTCCTCCGTCTCAAAGTAGAGGATCGCTGCGGTGTTCTTGCCGAGATGACTGCTATTTTTGCCAAATATCAGGTCAGTGTTGCACAGATTATCCAGAAAGATACCAAGGTGGAAGGGTGTGCGGAAGTAGTTGTGATCACTGAGAAGGTAAGAGAAGGTGATTTTAGAACTGCCATCGAAGAACTGAGAAACAGGGATTCCGTAAGAAAGATTTCCACGATCATTCGTGTATATGGAAAATAAGTTACTGTTCTTTTCATATATTATAGTAATGAAAATGAAACAGATACAAAAAAAGAATTGAAAAATCCTGAGATTTTGATACTATATAAGAGATGTCAGATATAAAAGATTTATTGTGCAGAGATGATCAGTTTTCTGCTCCTGATATCAGCAAAACAGTTATCAATTATGAATAAACATAAAAGGAGAACATTATGAGCAAAAAACCAACCGTATTAATGATTCTTGATGGATATGGTCTGAATGACAAAAAGGAAGGAAATGCTGTATATCTGGCTAAAACACCGGTTATGGACAAGCTGATGGCAGAATATCCATTTGTAAAAGGAAACGCAAGCGGACTGGCAGTAGGTCTTCCGGACGGACAGATGGGTAATTCTGAAGTAGGACATATGAATATGGGCGCAGGCCGTATCGTATATCAGGAACTTACCAGAATCACAAAAGAAATCCAGGACGGTGATTTCTTTAAGAATGAAGCTCTTCTTGCAGCAATGAAGAACGCAAAAGAGAATAACTCCGCAGTGCATTTCATGGGACTTCTTTCTGATGGTGGTGTGCACAGTCATAATACACATCTTTATGGATTACTTGAGATGGCTAAGAGAGAGGGCGTTGAGAAGGTTTACGTACATTGTTTCCTTGACGGTCGTGACACACCTCCTGCATCAGGTAAAGAGTTTGTAGAGGCTCTTGAAGCAGAGATGAAGAAGATCGGTGTAGGTGAGATTGCTACTGTTTCCGGACGTTACTATGCGATGGATCGTGATAACCGCTGGGATCGTGTAGAACTTGCATACAATGCTCTTACAACAGGAGAAGGCGTAAAGGGAACAGATGCACCAGCAGCAGTTCAGGCTTCTTATGATAATGATAAGACAGATGAGTTTGTTCTTCCTACAGTTATCGAGAAAGACGGACAGCCGACAGGTGTTATATCTGATAAAGATTCTGTTGTATTCTTTAATTTCCGTCCTGACCGCGCTCGTGAGATCACAAGAGCATTCTGCGATGATGATTTCCAGGGATTTGAAAGAAAAGCAAGACCACAGGTTACTTTCGTATGCTTCACAGATTACGATGATACCATTCAGAATAAACAGGTTGCATTCCACAAGGTTCAGCTTCACAATACATTTGGTGAGTATCTTGCAGCACACAATATGACTCAGGCGCGTATTGCTGAAACAGAGAAATATGCACATGTTACATTCTTCTTCAACGGCGGTGTGGAAGAGCCGAACAAAGGAGAAGACAGAATTCTGGTTAAATCTCCGAAGGTTGCAACCTACGATCTTCAGCCGGAAATGAGTGCACCCCAGGTTTGCGAGAAACTGGTAGATGCGATCAAATCTGACAAATATGATGTGATCGTGATCAACTTTGCAAACCCGGATATGGTTGGACATACAGGCGTACAGGAAGCTGCCATCAAAGCAGTGGAAACTGTTGATGAATGTGTTGGCAAAGCAGTAGAGGCTCTTAAGGAAGTGGACGGACAGATGTTTATCTGTGCTGACCATGGAAATGCAGAACAGCTGATCGACTATGAGACAGGTGCTCCGTGGACTGCACATACAACAAATCCTGTACCATTTATTCTTGTAAATGCAGATCCGAAATATACACTGCGCGAGAACGGATGTCTTGCAGATATCGTTCCTACACTGATCCAGCTTATGGGAATGGAACAGCCTGCGGAAATGACAGGAAAATCACTTCTTGTAGAGAAATAATATAATACAAAAACTGTGAGAACTGCTTTGCAGACATCAGCAGTTCGTGATATTGACGAAACCCTCTGACACAAATCAGAGGGTTTTTTGTTTGTTTTTGGTGATTATGTAGAAAATCATGGAATTAAAAAACACATCTTGAAATGGAAAATTTTTTCAACTATAATCGCTCTGATATCTGATAAAACAGATATCGAAAACAGCAAATAAAGAGGATTAAAAAAGGATTGGGAGGGTTTATTGGAATGCAGACAGACATGACAGTTGGGAAACCAATGAAGATGATACTTGACTTTACGATACCTGTATTTATAGGTAATGTATTCCAGCAGTTTTACAACATGGCAGATGCCATAATCGTAGGAAAATTTGTAGGAACAAAAGGGCTGGCAGCGGTTGGTTCAACAGGAACGATCATGTTTCTGATCATAGGTTTTCTTACGGGACTGACAGCCGGTTTTACAGTTCTGACCTCACAGAAATTCGGTGCAGGAAAGATGGATGAGATGCGTCAGTCAGTGGGAAATGCGGCGTTACTTTCAATTATCATTTCGGTTATAATGACGGCTGTCAGTATGGTGGGGATGCACTCGCTTCTGACATTAATGCATACACCAGAGGATATTTTTCAGGATGCATATACCTACATTATGATCATATGCGGAGGTATTTTTGCACAGGTATTATATAATATCCTGGCCAGTATTCTGAGAGCACTGGGAAACAGTAAGACACCCTTGTATTTCCTGATTCTGGCGGCACTTTTGAATATAGTACTTGACCTGACGTTTATTATTGTTTTCCATATGGGAGTCGCCGGGGCTGCCTGGGCAACGATCACAGCACAGGGAGTATCCGGAGTGCTTTGCCTGATTTATATCATAAAATACGTACCGGAATTGAGACTGAAGGCGGATGACTGGAGATTTCGTTCAGAGATTGCCAAAAAAGAAATTCTTGTGGGCATTCCCATGGGACTGCAGTATTCCATCACTGCGATCGGAACCATGATGGTACAGTCTGCACTGAATATTCTTGGTTCCTATGCAGTAGCGGCATTTACGGCAGGAAATAAGATTGAGAATATTTTTACCCAGGCATATGTTGCAATCGGAACAACAATGGCAACATATAATGCACAGAATATAGGAGCGCGTAAACTGGACAGAGTCAGACAGGGATTTAACAGTGCGCATATTATAGGAATTACCTATGCCATTGTTACAGGTGTGATTATTTTCTTCTTTGGCAAATATCTGTCTTATCTGTTTATTTCAGATAATGCCGCAGAAGTCATCCCTATGGTTGATACTTATGTGAAATGCGTGGCAGTATTTTTCATACCACTTCACTTTGTCAATGCACTCAGGAATGGTATCCAGGGCATGGGATACGGACTGCTTCCCATGCTTGCCGGTGTTGCAGAACTGGCAGGACGTGGAATCACTGCTATGGTCGCGGCAGCTCATAAGAGTTACTTTGGAGCATGTATGGCCAGTCCGATGGCATGGGTGCTTGCCGGAGGACTTTTGATCGTTATGTATTTCTATGTGATGAAGGATATGAAACGCAGACTTGGCCTGTAAAAATAAGAAAAATCACAAGGGATTTGCCAAAGAAAACATTTTTCGGGGATATTACCTGCAAACAGTAATAAAAAATGAGAAAAAGGTGAATAGTAGGTGCAAATTGGAAGAATTATGTTATAATGAAACATGCAGCGCAGGTTTATGTGATCAGTACATAAATTCTGTGTATTGTGAAGCGTATTATTAAGAATTATAGCAAGCCTCTTAATTAACGGAATCAACAGTAATATGATTCAGAAGTAATAGGCTTCAGGAAAAATGAACGGTAACATTTATGTTGAGGAGAAAATAGATGGGCAACAAAGAGGAAAAAAACAACACAGTCCCAAATGGCAGTATGGAAATAACTGGCAGACGCCATAAATCCGCAAGACCGGGGAGAATTTCGTATGTACCGATCAGTGATGAAGATCTTGCACCTTATGAACCGCCTGTTCGCAAGAAGCATAAAGGATTAAAAATTACAGGAATCGCAGTGGCAATGGTTATTGTAAGTGCCGGAGCCGCATATGCAGGTATGTCATATTATTATTCGGATAAATTCTTTGAAGGAACATCGATCAATGGCATTGACTGTTCAGGTAAAACTGCTTATGAGGCAGAACAGAAGCTTGCGAAGACAGTAGAGAACTATTCCATAGAGGTTGATTCCAGAAATCTGGATCCGCAGACGATCAGCGGAGATCAGATCGGCTATAGTTATGTTTCTGATGGAAGTGTTCTGAAACTTCTGAAAGATCAGAAACCTTATGAATGGATTAGAGGTTTTTTTGAAAAGAAGAGCTATACAGCCGCTGAGAACACGACTTACGATAAAGAAAAGCTGAAAAAACAGGTGAAGGCACTTAACTGTGCACAGAAAGAGAATCAGGTAGCTCCTGAGAATGCATATGTCGCATATGGAGATTCGCAGTTTGAGATTGTCCCGGAGACAGAGGGAAGTAAGCTGGATTTGAAAAATGCTTATAACGTGCTTTCGGAAGCTGTTTCGGGAAATAAAACTTCGGTTGATTTCGACAGTGAGCCGGACGTGTATGTAAAAGCAGATATCACCAGCGACAATCCGGATCTGCAGGCGTCTCTTAATGCATGTAACAATTTCACAAAAGCAAGCATTACGTATACTTTTGGAGATGAAACGGAAACCCTGGATGGAAATACGATCAAGGACTGGCTGAATTTTGATGAAAAAGGACAGCTGATCATGGATGATACATCTTTCAGACAGCACATCGCAGATTATGTGGCGCAGCTTGCAGCGGCCCATGATACGGTGGGAACTGAAAGAGAGTTCCAGACAACAAGTGGGAGAACTGTCAGTGTATACGGTTCTGCATATGGATGGCAGATAGACCAGGTTTCAGAGGTTGCACAGCTGACACAGGAAATCCAGTCAGGGACACAGACAACCAGAGAGCCGGTTTATTCTATGACAGCCAATGCACATGGTTACAATGATATAGGAAATACTTATATTGAAGTGGATCTGTCCGAACAGCATATGTATTTCTACCAGAACGGAGAAGATATCTTTGAGTCAGATATTGTTTCCGGTGATATGAGATATTCTGACCGTCAGACTCCGGCCGGTATTTATACGATTTATTATAAGAAGAGCCCGGATGTGCTCAGAGGTAAACAGCTGGCAAATGGTAAATACGAATATGAACAGCCGGTAACGTACTGGATGCCGTTTAATGGCGGTATTGGTTTCCATGATGCAAACTGGCAGCCATACTTTGGTGGAGATCGTTTCATGGAAGGCGGTTCGCATGGATGTATCAATATGCCGCCGGAGAAAGCAGCAGAACTTTATAATATTATTGACTGCAATATTCCAATCGTATGTTTCTATTAATATTGATCAGGAATTACTTTTCTGTAATCTTTTAATTGGAGGCATTGAACAGTTTTCTGAAAAATAAAAACAGGTATGGATATTCCGGGATCATTGTATGCGAAACAATAGTCCCGGATTTCTATAAAAAGAAAAAAGGTTCTGTATGGTAAAATGCAGAAAGAAAGGGGAAGGTTATGAATTTTGATTCTTTAAACATCATACTGACAATTGCCGCTTTCATAGTAGGAATAATGCTTCTGACAGGACATGGGGATATTTTCCTGAAAGGTGGAAACTCGGACATCAGTAAGAAGCTTTATGATGAAGAGAAGATGGCAAAAGCAAGTGGAGTTGCGCTTATTTTGATTGGCGTTGTTTCTGCTATAGATCTTTTTACTACAGCACTGGCCTTTAAAATAGCTTACATAGCAGCACTTCTGATCATTATTGTCGGGCTTGTGTGTTATTTGAAATTAAAATGTAAAAAATAATGAATAAGACAAGAAGGATCGAGATACGGTAAAATGTGTACGGTCCTTTTTATTTTTATGTATTAGCGTTTTTTTCTGTTTTGTGATAAAATGACATACAGGCCAAAATCCAATTGCCACAGGTAATCTGAAATGAATTTTGGCGGCGTTACTGAGAATGGAGTGAACAGTAAATAAACGAGGAAAAGATAAATTATGGTACTTGAAGAGATTGTGCGGCCTCTGGTAAAATGGTACAGGGATAATAAGAGGATTCTTCCATGGAGAGATAAGGACAATGCTTATTATACATGGGTGTCGGAGATTATGCTGCAGCAAACCAGAGTGGAGGCAGTGAAACCCTATTTTCAGAGATTTATCACAGAACTCCCGGATATTCAGTCACTGGCGGAATGTCCTGAAGAGAAACTTCTGAAGTTATGGGAGGGACTGGGATATTATAACCGCGTTCGGAACATGCAGGAAGCGGCGAAAACTGTAAAAGATGAATATAATGGCAGACTGCCTGAAGATTATCAGGCGCTTTTGTCGTTAAAGGGAATAGGAAGTTATACAGCCGGTGCCATTGCATCGATCGCATATGGGGAAAAGGTTCCGGCTGTAGACGGGAATGTACTGCGTGTGATTTCCAGAATTACAGAGAGTACGGAAGACATCAGCCGGCAGTCTGTCCGCAGAAAAATAGAACAGCAGGTTTCGCAGATCATGCCCTCAGATTGTCCGGGAGACTTTAATCAGGCACTGATGGAACTGGGAGCTGTGATATGTGTTCCCAACGGTCAGGCGAAATGTGCAGAATGTCCGATTGCATTTACCTGTCTGGCTCACAGACATGATAAAGCGGATATGATTCCTGTAAAAGCACCTAAGAAAGCCAGAACACAGGACAACAGGACTGTGTTTATCATTCAGGACGGAGAATGCACAGCTATCAGGAAAAGACCTGAGAAAGGACTTTTGGCAGGCTTATATGAACTGCCAAATATTCAGGGACATTTAAAAAGCGAAGATGCGCTTTTGTACGTAAAAGAGTTGGGACTTGATCCATTATATATAGAAGAACTTCCGCCTGCGAAACATATTTTCTCCCATATTGAATGGAGAATGCAGGCATACAGAATAAAGGTATCATCCCTAAAGACAACACAGGATAAAGAACTCATTTTTGTAAGTAAAGAACAGTCAGGTAAACAATACGCAATTCCATCTGCTTTTGGAGCGTATGCAAAGTATATCAAGGAGGAAACAAGATGAAACTGTTAAGTATTGCGATTCCATGTTATAATTCCCAGGATTATATGGAGAGTTGTATAGAGTCATTACTGGTGGGAGGAGAAGAAGTAGAGATTCTTATAGTAGATGACGGATCTTCTGACAGAACTGCTGAGATTGCAGATGACTATGCCAGGAAATATCCGACAATTGTAAAGGCAATCCATCAGGAAAATGGTGGTCATGGAGAAGCTGTCAATGCAGGGATCAGAAATGCTACAGGATTGTATTTCAAGGTAGTGGACAGTGATGACTGGGTAAATAAAGAAGCGTATGTACAGATTTTGAAAACTTTATATGAACTGCTCAGAGGTCCACAGACAGTTGACCTTCTGATCAGTAATTTTGTATATGAGAAACAGGGCGCAACCCGTAAGAAAATCATGCAGTACCGCAAATGCCTGCCGCAGGACAGAATATTTGGATGGGAAGAAGTGAAACACATGCCGAAAGGTAAATATCTTCTGATGCACTCCATGATCTATCGTACAAAACTGCTTCATGAATGCAATCTGGAACTGCCGAAGCATACATTTTATGTAGACAATCTATTTGCTTTTGAACCTCTTCCGTATGTAAAGAATCTGTATTATCTGGATGTGAATTTCTACCGTTATTTTATCGGGAGAGATGACCAGTCTGTAAATGAGAAAGTGATGATCAAACGTATTGACCAGCAGATCCGGGTAAACAAACTCATGGTAGATGCATATATCAACTGTAAAAATACAAATAAGCAGTTGAAAGCGTATATGTTCAGCTATCTGGATATTATTACAACTATTTCTTCCATTATGCTGATACGTGCCAATACAGAAGAGTCCCTTCAGAAGAAGAAAGAACTTCTGGAATATATCAGGACAGAGAATAAACAGGTATACAGAAAACTGCGTCACAGTCTTTTCGGAAGAGTCATGAACCTTCCGGGAAGAGGTGGAAGAAAAATGTCAGTGGCAGCCTACAAAATCAGCCAGAAATTCTATGGATTTAACTGATGCGTAAAAGCTTCACATCCGGATATCGGTTTTGGGAAAATATTTTATGAAATTGTTATAACTGTAAAAAAGCAGAATCTCTGAAAGACAAAAATGTACTTCAAAGATTCTGCTTTTTTTAAATCTTTCTAATTCTCGCTCTTTTTTCTCTTTACTTCTCTAAAGCAGACAGATTCAGAAGAAACGGAAACTCTTCTCGGATAAAAAACCAGAAAGCCAAACAATGCAAGTGTTGCACCCATGCATACATCAATCACAGAATGCTGTTTCAGGAACATGGTGGACATGATGATCAGCGCGGTCAGGGTAAAGGATGCTGCTTTTATAAATTTTTTATTTCGCAGTGTTTCGCAGTTTGTAAGCGACATATGGATTGCAAGAGAGTTGAACACATGAATGCTGGGCAGGATATTCGTAGGAGTATCTGTACTGTACAGCCATTTTACTATATCTGTGAAGATATTGTCTCTTGGAAATTCGGTCGGACGTATGTGCTGAGCATTTGGATAAACATAGGAAACAATCAGGAAAACAGTCATTCCCATCATAAGATTAAATGACAGCTGATAGTATTCATGTTTGTTTTTGTTAAAAAATATAAAATAAATCACAGCCAGAATCATGTATGGAAACCACAGCATATAAGGAACGATAAAGAACTCACAAAATGGAATCCAGTCATCAAATACTGTATGTACGATATGATAGCTGTGAACCGGTCTGTGCTCCAGGTAACTGAAGAGCAGGATATAAATGATGCTGTAAACAGCAATCACAAGTCCATGCCGGTATTTGGAAATAAAACGTTTCAAAATTTCACCTTCTTTGGAGAATTATTTCATACCATACCATATCATAACATCTTCATACTGCTTTTACAAATAAATTTTCTCATAAAGTATATAAAAATTTTATAAAAAAATTCTCAATAAAGTTCAGCGTTTTACAAAGTTTTAACATAAAGCAGAACAAAGATTTTACGGCTTTTTATTATACTGATATCAACTGAGCCGGAGAAATTATAGTGATTTTCGAAAATGTCATGTTGTTTCCGGAGATTGTATACTGGTTTCGGCTTATGGCATTCAGTAAATAATTGTAAATGGAGAACAGAAAAATGATATATTTGGTAGAAGATGATGAGAGTATACGTGAACTGGTGATTTATACATTGAAAAGTCAGGGATTTGAAGCAAAAGGATTTGAAAGACCTTCTCACTTCTGGAAAGCCCTGGAAAAGGAAAAACCTGCACTTCTGCTCCTTGATGTGATGCTGCCGGAAGAGGATGGGATTTCCATATTGAAGAAATTGCGTATGCGTCCGGATACACGTAAACTTCCTATTATCATGCTGACAGCAAAAAGCAGTGAATATGATACAGTGGTAGGTCTTGACAGCGGGGCAGATGACTATATTCCAAAACCATTCCGCATGATGGAACTGATCTCAAGGATTCGCGCATTATTAAGAAGAACAGAAGATGACGGCGCAGAAGAATATCAGACAGGAAACCTTTATGTCTGCCCTTCCAGACATATTGCAACTGTAGATAAAAAGAATGTAAATCTTACATTAAAAGAATATGAAGTATTATGTCTGCTTCTGAAAAACAGCGGAACTGTACTTTCCAGAACCCAGCTTCTGAATCAGGTCTGGGGGTATGAATTCGACGGAGAGAGCAGAACCGTTGATGTACATATCCGAACACTGAGACAAAAACTGGGAAGTGCCGGTGAGCTGGTGGAGACAGTTCGTGGAGTCGGATATAAAATTAATATGAAATAAAGTTAAAGAATAACTGGAAACAGGAATTTATCTATGCTATACTTTTAAATATGAGAATTGCAGGAGTTGCAAAGAGCAAAGCAAAATAGCTTTTGATCCTGACATCTTAAATATAAGCAGATGCCAAAAATAAATGGACAGCTGCCCGAAATCAACGGTCAGGGATATCAGAAACCCTGACTGTAGATTTTTATAAGGAGTTATTTATTTTATGAAATCATTAGTAATAGCAGAGAAACCTTCTGTTGCCAGAGATATTGCCAGAGTACTTCACTGTACACAGAAAGGAAATGGTACTCTTGAGGGAAAAGATTACGTAGTCACCTGGGCACTTGGACACCTTGTTACGCTGGCAGATCCTGAGGAATACGATAAGAAGTATATGAAATGGGAAATATCCACACTTCCCATGATGCCGGACCGAATGAAACTGGTAGTTATTCGACAGACCGGTAAACAGTACAATGCAGTAAAAACACAGCTGTACAGAAAAGACATAAATGATATTATAATAGCCACAGATGCCGGAAGAGAAGGTGAACTGGTAGCCCGCTGGATTCTTGACAAAGCGGACTGTCATAAATCAATCCGCAGACTGTGGATTTCTTCGGTTACAGATAAAGCTATCAAAGAAGGATTCGGAAATCTGAAAAATGGACATGAGTATGATAATCTGTACAGAGCGGCTGTGGCAAGAGCGGAAGCTGACTGGCTGGTGGGAATGAACGGTACAAGGGCACTTACCTGTAAATATAATGCCCAGCTTTCCTGCGGGCGTGTACAGACTCCTACACTGGCGATGATTGCGAAACGTGAAGAAGAGATACGGGCATTTAAGCCGAAGGAATATTACGGAATCACCCTGAAAGCAGGTGATATCACCTGGACATGGAAGGAACCAAAGAGTAAGAGCTTCAGAACTTTTAATAAAGAACGGGCAGAGGAGATTTCCGATGTTCTCAGAAATCAGTCTCTGGAAGTAACTTCCGTAACCAGCAAAGAGAAAAAATCCTTTGCACCGGGTTTGTATGACCTGACCACACTGCAGAGAGAGGCAAATCGGAAATATGGATATTCTGCAAAGCAGACTCTGAATATCATGCAGCGTCTGTATGAGAATCACAAAGTTCTCACTTATCCGAGGACAGATTCCAGATATATTGGAAAGGATATTGTTCCTACAATTAAAGAACGACTGAGAGCCTGTGCAACAGGACCGTACAGAAAACCGGCAGGCGCACTGATGAATCAGCCTGTTCGTGTAAATGGAAGTTTTGTGGATGATAAAAAGGTCAGCGACCATCATGCAATTATCCCTACGGAGCAGTTTGTGCAGCTTGACCATATGACAAATGAAGAACGTAAGATTTATGACATGGTAGTTCGCAGATTTCTCAGTGTTCTGTATCCGCCTTTTGTTTATGAACAGGTGAGCATGGAGGGGACTGTTGCAGGAGAACTTTTTGCTGCCAGTGGAAAAGTTGTAAAAAGTGCCGGATGGAAAGATGTATATGAAAATACGGACGACACTGAAGAGGATGAGGATACTGCTGACGATGCGCAGAAACTGAAAGATCAGAAGCTTCCACAGATGAAGAAAGGTGAGAGACTGCACATAGAGAATGTATCCATGAATACAGGCAGGACAAAGCCACCTGCGAGATTCACAGAAGCAACGCTTCTTGCAGCAATGGAGAATCCGGTGCGCTATATGGAGAGTCATGATACGAAGGCAGCGAAAACTCTCGGTGAGACAGGTGGTCTGGGGACTGTTGCCACAAGGGCCGATATTATTGAGAAACTGTTTAACAGCTTTCTGATGGAGAAAAAAGGCAATGAAATCCATCTGACCTCCAAGGCAAAGCAGCTTCTGGAACTGGTACCCGAGGAACTGCGAAAGCCGGAACTGACCGCAGACTGGGAGATGAAGCTTGGAAATATTGCAAAAGGTAAAATGAAACAGGAAACCTTCCTGAAAGAAATCAGGAACTATACCTGTGACATTGTAGATGAGATCAAAACCGGACAGGGAACCTTCAGGCATGATAATCTTACAAACAAGATCTGCCCGAACTGCGGAAAGAAGCTTCTGGCAGTGAATGGAAAGAATGCAAAAATGCTTGTATGTCAGGACAGAGAGTGCGGTTATAAAGAAACCCTGTCCAGAACTACCAATGCCCGTTGTCCCAAGTGTCATAAACGTATGGAAATGTATGTGAAAGGTAAGGAAGAGACATTTATCTGTGCCTGCGGCTATAAAGAAAAGCTCTCTGCTTTTCAGGCGAGAAGAGCCAAAGAGGGAGCAGGAGTCAATAAGCGTGATGTTCAAAAATATATGAGACAGCAGCAGAAAGAAGCCAAGGAGCCGGTGAATAATGCATTTGCACAGGCACTGGCAGGATTAAAACTGGAATAACTATATCACTCTCTTGTCTGCGAATCCGCATTCTATGCGATGGGTATAGTTATTTACGAAACGATGTACTAGAGCGTGTCTGAAAAATCATTCCCGCAATCTGCACGCCCCACTTTGCGGGATATTTCACCCGAATTCAGTTGCCGTAGCCCGCTACGGCGCCCTCATCCGGGCAAAATATACCACAAATTGTGACGCACATCTTGCAGAAAGCCTTTTTCAGACACACTCTAGGTAAAATAAAAAAGAAGGGAAGATAATATTATGGCAGTACAGGATGATCATATGATAAGAAATATTCAGGACGTAGGAAGACTGATCGCGAAGCTTCTGCTTCATGAGCAGCAGCCCAATTACAAACTTCCGGAGAAGAAAGCAGATTACACAGAGGCAGACCGGCTTTTTGCTACAATTATGAAACTGGCAGAAGAAGGCAAGATCAATGAAGCAGAAAACGAATTATATATGGGTATGGTAGAAGATGATGTAGACTATCTGGAACTGGCACTGACCTTTTATCTGTATCTGAATGATATGGATGGAGATTTCCTGGATGATAACGGATATTCAAGGGAGGAAGTTTTGGAAGGTATGAAAGATCTTGCTTCAGACTGGGGTGTTACAGGATTAGAGGCTTTTTGAGAGAAAGGAAAAAGCATAGCATATGCGCAGAGAACAGACACTGGAAGAGATTTCGGATGGTAAATTATATGATTCTAATGATATGGTAAAGGCAGACTGCCATGACTGTGAAGGCTGCTGTGACTGTTGTCAGGGAATGGGAGATTCTGTGCTCCTGGATCCATATGATGTATACAGATTGTCGGCAGGATTACAGAAATCAGCAGAGCAGCTTTTACAGGAATATCTGGAACTGGGAGTGACAGATGGAAATATCCTTCCGCATCTTCGGATGACAGGAGTTAAGGAACAGTGTATATTCCTTAACAGTGAAGGACGCTGTCACATCCACTCTATTCGGCCGGGATTCTGCAGATTATTCCCGCTGGGAAGACTCTACGAGAATGGCAGTTTTAAATATATTCTTCAGATTCACGAATGTCCTAAAACAAACCGCAGTAAGATCAAGGTAAAGAAGTGGGTGGACACACCGGATCTGAAAAAATATGAGAAATTTGTAAATGACTGGCATTATTTTCTGCTGGATGTGCAGGAAGTACTGTACAATGCTGAGGATCCAAATCTGATCAGAAATCTGAACCTCTTTGTGGTGAACAGATTCTATCTCAAACCATATGATCAAAATCAGGATTTCTACATACAGTTTTATGAGAGACTGAAAGAAGGAAAAGAATTGCTGGCACTGGCGTAGGAGGGACATATGAGTTATCAGAACGAATGGCTTCTTTTTGAGGCGGAAGATGAGTTTGATGAAATTAAGCACAGAGAACCGACAGAGGAATTATTGTTCTATCGTGCAGTTGCAAGTGGAGATATAAAAACTGTTAAG
This sequence comes from Blautia sp. DFI.3.45, assembly GCF_020593505.1. Taxonomy (NCBI): domain Bacteria; kingdom Bacillati; phylum Bacillota; class Clostridia; order Lachnospirales; family Lachnospiraceae; genus Blautia; species Blautia sp. DFI.3.45. The sequence goes on along the minus strand of NZ_JAJDMI010000002.1, from coordinate 43,574 downwards.
AAGAATTGTGAACGGCAGAGATTTACAGAGTGTGATGGTGTGGGAGTACTGTCAAAGAATGCGGTCACAAATATGAAATATCATTTTGTTATCACTACCGCAATGATAACCAGACTCTGTAAACAAAATGGAATGGAGATGGAACAGGCATTTCGCTTGAGTGATTTTTATATTCAAAAGCTGGATGGCATTCATACAGTAGAAGAGGTTCAGAGCCTTCATGATGAGATGGTGATGGATTATACTGAAAAAATGCGCAGATATTTCAGAGACAACACTTATTCTAAACATATCAACGCAAGTAAAGAATACATTTATTCTCATATCAAAGAACGAATTACAATAGAAGATCTTGCAGATTCACTTGGAGTATCTGCGAGCTATCTCTCCAGATTATTTAAAAAAGAAACAGGAATATCGGTCAGTGCCTATATCCGCAGACAGAAGATAGAAATGGCGAAAAATCTTTTGCAGTACAGTGATTATCCGATCATTGAGATTGCAAACCGTCTTTCCTTTTCTTCCCAGAGTCATTTCATCCAGCAGTTTCGGGAAGTTACGGGAATGACACCGGGCAAATACAGGGATGAACATTATATGATACACTGGGATATAGAAAAAGAACTTTGTGTCGCATCAGAGTCGGAACTGAAAAAAGAACAGGATTAATCAAAATATTAAGATAAGTAAAACAGGCGGCTAGAGCGTGTCTGAAAAAGGCTTTCTGCAAGATGTGCGTCACAATTTGTGGTATATTTTGCCCGGATGAGGGCGCCGTAGCGGGCTACGGCAACTGAATTCGGGTGAAATATCCCGCAAAGTGGGGCGTGCAGATTGCGGGAATGATTTTTCAGACACGCTCTAGCTTACAGGGAATATAAATTTTCTGTAAGCCGACCGCTTATTTTCATCTGGTAATATCGGGGGATTAAAGAGTTAATATGATTTCGTTCTTATCCTGAAGAAGGTTTTCAGGGATATAATTATCTGCTAATTTCTGTCCGTTAAGAACCAGACTGCAGCAGCCAGATTCTTTTTCGTCTGGATTTTCTACAGAGATATGAAGCTGTTTTCCACGGAAAACTTTCTCAATCTCAAAGTGTTTCCAGCTTTTTGGCACAGAAGGAGACAGTCGAAGTCCTTCAAGATCAGGGCGAAGTCCGAGGATACCTTCCACACATCCTACCATTACAGTAGAAGCAGTTCCTGTCAGCCAGTGAACATGAGAGCGTCCAAAGTGTTTGCTTGCTTTTCCCTCTGTAAACTGACCATAGCAGTATGGTTCAAGACGACGGATTTCGGCACAGTCATTCTGCGCAGCAGGAGAATTTTCCATAAAATAAGTAAAAGCACGTTCTCCATGACCGCGGAGTGCTTCAGCAAGAATCAGCCAGCCCTGGGATTGGGAGAAAATACCGGAGTTTTCTTTGGTACCCTGATTATAGATAACTGCCAGTGCACCATCGAAAGCATGTGCATGGTAAGGAGGATCCATAAGGATTGCGCCATATTCCGTATTCAGACGTTCATATACATTATTTAGTGCTGCGTCTCCCTGTTCCGGGGTAGCAAGACCACTGATAACTGCCCAGCTCTGAGGATTCAGCCACATATTTGCTTCAGGAGCAGCAGCTTCACCGATTCTTTCTCCTGATTCTGTATAACCACGTACGAAGCGGTCGTTATCCCAGCACAGTTCCTGAACTTTTTCGCCAAATGCTTTCTGAGTTTCTTCAAGATACTGTACATATTCTGTATCTTTTTTATATTCGGCAAAGATTTTCAGGATTGTCATTGCATAATAGAACTGTAAAGCAACAAAAGAAGATTCTCCGTTTGCACCCAGACGGAGACAGTCATTCCAGTCTGCATAAAGTCCGGCGGGCATTCCGTGCGGTCCAAGGTGATCAAGGGAGAAGGCAACTGCACGTTTCAGATGCTCGTATACAGTAGCTTCTTCTTTGTTGGCAAAAGGAATCACTTCATCAAGAAAAGCAGTGTTTCCGGTTTCTGAAATATATTTATATACAGTTGGGAAAAGCCATAATGCATCATCTGCACGGTAAGCCGGATGGCCGGTTTCCTGTACATAAGAAGCATCATCCGGAGTATCTTCTTTTCCAGGTGTGTGAGTAAACTTGACAAGAGGGAGTCCGCCACCGTTATTTACCTGAGCAGACAGCATGAAACGAATCTTTTCCAGTGCCATTTTCGGTGCCAGATGGATGATTCCCTGAATATCCTGTACAGTATCTCTGTATCCGTATCCATTTCTGAGTCCACAGTAAATGAAGGAAGCTGCACGGGACCAGATGAAAGTCATAAAACAGTTGTATGCGTTCCAGGTATTAATCATAGTATCAAATTCCGGACTTGGAGTGCTGACTTTAAGATTATCAAGCTTACTGTTCCAGTCAGCTTTTAATGCTTCCAGTTCTTCTGCTACAGTTGGAGCCGGATTTTCGTAACATCTGATTACTTCAGCAGCTTCAGATGACGGTTTCATTCCAAGAAGAAAAGCAATTGTTCTGGTTTCACCTGCTTTAAGAGTTATTTTGCAGGAGAGAGCACCACAGGAGTTTTCATTATAGCTTGTCTTATCACCAAGATCACCACAGACAATACCTTCAGGGTTTCCATATCCATGGTAACTTCCGAGAAATTCATTTTTGTCCCCACAGTAAGAAGAAACCTCAGCACCTGCAAGTCCAAAGAAACGTTCTGTCACATTTTTCTCATCTACTTTCTCATTTTCAGGAATTGCATCAAGATTTCCATGAATCTGCTGAGTAATCCTGTTTCCTTCGAACAGTGTACGAGAAATAAAAAGAGAGTACTGTAAATTAACCTGATCCTGTTCGTAATTGTTGTGGTTGGTAAACTCTGCATATCCGCTGAGAGTCAGGTTCCTTTCGTGATCAGAATGATTGGTCACAGATAATGCCCATACTTCATAACTCTTTCCAAGAGGAACATAGTAAAGGGCTTCTGAGTGAATATCGCTGTAGTCGGCAGAAATTTTTGTATAACCGATTCCGTGACGGCATTCGCTCTTATACTGAGCCAGATCTTTGCCTGCAGGCTGCCAGGATGCAGACCAGAAGTCTGATGATCTGTCATCGCGAATGTAAATGTAACGTCCCGGCTGGTCAAAGTTATTAAAAACATAGCGCAGGATACGTCCGTTTGCACCGGATTTTGCAAAACTGTAGCCCCCTGCATTATTGGAAATGATTGCACCGTACTCCGGGGAACCCAGATAGTTCACCCATGGTGCAGGTGTTGCCGGATTAGTAATCACGTATTCTCGGTTTTCATTGTCAAAATATCCGTATTTCATATAGTAAATCCTTTCTGTCAGAACAATATTTATAACTGCCTGTCGACTGCTTTTATGGAGGCTGAGCAGCTATTGTTTTCAGGCAAGTGTCACTGTAATTTCATGAAGATCAGAAGAGAGGTTGTTAATAAATTCTCTGGAGATCATAATATGGGAATCTTCTGCGATTTCTATTGCTGTTTTGTCGCAGTCCGCAGCGGCGATATGATAAGAACCATAATCTTTTCTGTCTGTGTTTCGGTAGGTAACATGGAACTGTTTTCCTGCAAAAGTAACAGAGACAGAAGCAGTTCCTGCTTCATCGAACTGTTCTGCCAGAAGTTTTGGATGAACCAAAAGGTTTCCGAAAACTCCACGGACACCAAAGACCTCTGTGATCATGGTAAAAAGATACCAGCTTGCAGCACCTGTCAGATAATGATACATGCCACGTCCGTCTGAACGGAAATATTCAGGAATTCCCGGGTAGATATGGCTGGTATCAAAGTCGAGAGCTGTATCAGACAGAGAACGCAATGCTTTCCAGCCTTCTTTTGCAAAGCCTCTCTGATATAAGGCATTTGCATACATAACTGCCATATGAGAGAAAACAGCACCGTTTTCTTTTTCGCCATAAGCGAAACCGAACATACGCCCCATATCAAACTTCAGTTCCTGAAAATCTGTGTTCAGGCGGTAACCGCCAATTTCTTTTCTGTAAAGATAATGATCTGCGCTTTTTACGATTTTTCTGATCTGCGCATCAGTGGCAACATTTCCCATAATAGAGAAAACCTGGCCCGTGAGCATCATACGCACCTGTTCATGGTGGAAACCTTCCACTGCCTCTCCATGATTATCGTAATAGCTGTTATACCATCCTTCTTCGTTGTCTTTGCCATCAATCCATTCCTGTGAACGGATATGATTTGTCAGCCAGTTGGATTTCTGGATCAGGTTGGCAGCAAGTGTGGAGAGAGAGAAGTTTTTCTTTCTGCCGCTCAGGTTATGCCTGCAGCTTTTGGCATATTCAGTAAGAACCTTTTTCTTTTCAGATACACTGTCAAACATATCTGTCTGGTCGTTCAGCAGGATTTCAATTTCCTCTGACAGTGGGATACTGGTTTCGCCTGCAGATTCCATAAGGCGTAATATGGAAGCAAGAGTGTGGAGATTGCCCGCATAAGCACAGGTAAAGGCAACACTTTCACCATTTTCTGCTGCCATATCCAGGGCATCGTTCCAGTCAGCTCCGCGGAGACGGTAAATATTATGAACACCTACATCATAAAAAGCGGCAAGCTGCTGGATCAGAATGTGCTCCAGAACACTTCCGGTATATACCTGACCGTCTTCGGTGCGCTGTTTATTTCCATATGCGTCATTCCAGAGAGTATCAATTTCTGTGCCGCGCATGGTTTGTGCATCTTTAAAATAAGGAACCTGTTTCTTAAGGATCTCTATATCTCCGGTCTGATTAATATAAAGACTGGTCGTGATTAGCGGCCAGAGTGCATGATCCATCCATACACGTGCGATTCCGTTTCTGTCAGCGATAAAATTGCCGTCACCGTCTCCGATAATAGTAGCATTTGTACCATCAATACGTACGCCGCCATAATTCTTTTCAATCATGGCACCTACATTCTGAGGATTCATCAGCAGAAGAGAAAGACAATCCTGCCACAGATCACGCCATCCGCGTCCACCACGTCCGTAATCATGATGAGGAAGGAAAGAACAGCCAAATAAACGGCGCAGGAATGGCTGGAAACTTACCCATTTCATATAACTGTCAAAGTCAGGATCCTGTGTGTGGAAGTCAACGTTTACCTGTTTTTTCCAGTAAATTCTGGTTTCTTCCAGTGCATTTTTTACTTTATCGGAAGTATTGTATTTTTCAAAAATATTTTCAATTTCTTCTTTACTGTCGGCAATACCTGATAATAAAATAAAGTCTGTTTTTTCACCGGGAGCCAGTGTGAAAGATGAGAAACAGAAAGCACCCATTGCTTCCTTTCCTGCTGCCAGACTGTGTGCGGGAACTCCTTTATATCCTTCATATACTGTGCGTGGATGTGTATAGGTACCACCTTCTCCGATAAAATCTTCTACAGTCGGATAATAGGAAATCGGATTTTCTCCCTTTCCGGAACAGCCATTTACATAATAGATTTTATGATTTGGCTGATGTCCACGCTCGTCAAATGACATGGTGGGGCAGACGTTGATTCCATGTTCTGTTGTCTCGATACGATGGAGCATGGAAGTGACATTTCGATGATCACGAATGTTATCTGCACTTCTTCCGTAAACAGGAATTGCACCATATGCAGTAAATTTCTGTACAGTATCTGTCTGGTTTTCAATTGTCACATACATAATCTCCACATTATCACTTTTGGGGATAAAAGAAGTAACTGTGGAGATGAGCCCAAGTTCTCTGGAAGTCCTTTTCAAAGTCTGCCACATGAATCCGGCGGTTAGTTCACTGTCTTCCTGCCTGTCAGTAAAACGGTCGGCTTCCTGCTGAGCAGAGGAACCTGTTACTGAATAAGGAATGTGTCCTTCTTTTACGATCCAGAAATTTCTGGAAGAACGATTGTTATGAAGATTTTCGGAACTGACCGGTTCCAGCAGGAAGGTATCCTGATCAATTTTGCTGTCACCTCCAAGCACTGGTGTGACGGAACTTTTCAGACCTGCTTCTGATGCAAGAGGAAAATAAAGATAACTGGTATTTTCCGGTCTGTTCACACAAAAGCTTCCATGATTATCAATAAACTTAATATGTTTCAACATTTTTCTCCTTCCATAAATATTGTATGGAAATTATATCGGAACTGAGATCTTTCGGAAATAAGAAACATGAAGTAAGTATCAGAATCATGACATAAAATAACACAATTTCAGAAAAATATATGAGCAGGTAATGAATCAGATTGCGAATATTCATCTGGCTGATTTATAGAAAAATGGTACTTTTTATACAAAAATACTAATAAAAAAACAGAAAGATTATGATTTTAGGAAAGATTTCCTTATTAAATGACAAAATCTGTCTGTGCATAAAAAGAATACAATGAGGTCATGAATCTGACATTTTGGTGGAAATTATAATATACCCGAAAAGCAGCTTAAGCTATAATCTGATACATCAGGTGAGGCAAGAAACTCACAAAGAGAAAAAAAGAAAAAGGAGGGCTTTTTTAATGAAAAAGAAAGCATTAGCTGTTTTACTTACAGCATCCGTAATTGCAGGTACAATGGGCGGAACCGCTACAATCGTACATGCAGATGAAGAAGGAAAAGTAATCAATATTTATTCCTGGAATGATGAATTCCGTCAGCGTCTGGAAGCAGTATATCCTGAAGTAAAAGAAACATCCAAAGACGGAACAGTAACAACATTAAACGATGGAACAGAAATTCACTGGATCATAAATCCAAATCAGGATGGTGTTTATCAGCAGAAACTTGATGAAGCTCTTATGAATCAGGCTGATGCATCAGCAGATGATAAGGTAGATATCTTCTTATCAGAAACAGATTATGTATACAAATATACAGATGCAGCAGCGGATGTGGCAATGCCTCTGAAAGATCTTGGAATTGATCCTGACAAAGATCTTGCAGATCAGTATGACTTTACAAAAACAACTGCATCTGATGCAGATGGAGTACAGAGAGGATCTACATGGCAGTGCTGCCCTGGACTTCTTGTATATCGTCGTGATATTGCCAAAGATGTGTTCGGAACCGACGATCCTGAAGAAGTAGGCAAGAAAATGAAAGACTGGGATACAGCAAAAGCTACAGCTGAAGAACTGAAAGCAAAAGGATATTACACATTTGCTTCTTATGCTGATACATTCAGACTGTATGGAAACAGCATTTCCCAGCCATGGGTAGAAGACGGTGCAACAACTGTTAATGTGGACCAGCAGGTAATGAACTGGATCAAAGATTCCAAAGAATGGCTGGATGCAGGATACCTGAACAAAACTGTAAAAGGTCAGTGGAATGATGACTGGAACAAAGCTATGGGATCTGAATCCAAAGTATTTGCATTCCTCTTCCCGGCATGGGGAATTGACTTTACATTGAAACCAAACTGGGATGGAGAAGACGGAGAATGGGCTGTTACAAATCCACCACAGGAATACAATTGGGGCGGTTCTTACATCCATGCAGCAACAGGAACAGATAATCCGGAACATGCAAAAGATATCATTCTTGCACTGACAGGAAATAAGGACAATTTATTAAAGATTTCCAAAGATTATTCTGACTTTACAAATACAAAGAGTGGTATGCAGGAAGTTGCAACAGATGATACTTTCGCATCTGACTTCCTTGGCGGACAGAATCCATTTGAATATTTCGCACCGGTTGCAGAGAACATCAAGATCGCACCACTTTCTGCTTATGACCAGGGATGTGTAGAACTGCTCCAGAACGCTTTCAGCGATTACTTCCAGGGTCAGGTAGACTATGACAAAGCAAAATCAAACTTTGAAACAGCAATCAAAGAACGTTATCCGGAAATCCAGGAAGTTAACTGGGCTGAATAATAAACGCTTTTGAATTGACAGTTAAAAAGTTTCAGGTGTAAATAACCTGTACAGATGCATTTGTATTTGCCAGACACACATGAACGCGATGTGTGTCTGGCGCTAATATGTAAAGGAAGGAATGCTGAACTATGAAAAAAAAGAAAAGCATCAGCTATGCAAAATGGGGATACATCTTTATCCTTCCATTTTTTATAACTTTTTTAATCTTTTCTTTGATTCCGCTGGTAGATACTGTACGTTATAGTTTCTATGAATATTATCGTTCAGGAATTAAAGAAATCGGACCGAATTTTATTGGAATTGCAAACTATCTGAGTCTGTTGAAGTCAGATATGCTCAAATACAGTGCTAATACACTGATTCTGTGGGTAATCGGATTTGTACCGCAGATTGTGATCGCACTGGTTCTGGCATGTTGGTTTACAGATGCGCGTCTGAAGATCCATGGACAGCAGTTTTTCAAGGTTGTTATTTATCTTCCTAACCTGATCATGGCTTCTGCATTTGCATTATTGTTCTTTACCATGTTCTCTACCAACGGACCGATTAACTCTATTCTGATGTCTCTGGGATGGGTTAAAAATCCGATAGATTTCATGGGTTCTGTAATCGGAACCAGATCTCTGGTCGGATTTATGAACTTCCTGATGTGGTTTGGTAATACAACAATTATGCTGATGGCTGCTGTTATGGGTATCAGTATGGATATTTTTGAAGCATCTGAACTGGATGGCTGTAACAGTATCAAGAGATTTTTCTATATCACACTGCCGCTGATCCGTCCGATCCTTGCTTATACACTGATCACATCTATCATCGGTGGTCTTCAGATGTTCGATGTTCCTCAGATTCTTACAAATGGACAGGGAAATCCGGACCGTACATCTATGACTCTGATTATGTTCCTGAACAGCCACTTAAAGAGCAAGAACTATGGTATGGCAGGTGCACTGTCCGTATATCTGTTTATTGTCAGCGGTATTTTATGTATGATCGTATATAAGATGACAAATGACACAGACCCGGACGGATCTAAGAAAGCTGCAAAGAAAAAAGCAAAAGAAGAAAGAAGGAGGAGATAAACTATGAAACCAAATACATCAGGTCGTGTGCGCAGTATTTTTGTTCATCTTGTGCTGATCTTTTTATCCTTCCTGTGTCTGTTTTTCTTTTACATTCTGATTGTAAATGCAACACGTTCCCATGCGGATCTGCAGAAAGGATTTTCAGCACTTCCCGGAAAATATTTTCTTGAGAATCTGAAGAATGTGGCAAATGACGGAAGTTTCCCGATGTTCCGCGGTATTCTTAACAGTGTTGTTGTATCTTCCTGCAGTGCTGCACTTTGTACATATTTTTCTTCTTTGACAGCTTATGGTCTATATGCTTATGATTTTAAAATGAAGAAAGCAGCTTTTACCTTTATTATGGCAATTCTTGTTATGCCTACACAGGTAACAGCAATGGGATTTTTACGACTGATCACAAAGATGGGAATGTATGACTCTTTACTTCCGCTGATCATTCCATCCATTGCATCTCCAGCAGTCTTTTACTTTATGTACAGTTACCTTCAGTCTTCCCTTCCTTTATCCCTTGTAGAAGCGGCAAGAATTGATGGCTCCGGAGAATTCAGAACCTTTAACAGTATTGTACTTCCGATCATGAAACCGGCAGTAGCAGTACAGGCAATCTTTACTTTCGTAGGATCCTGGAACAATTACTTCGTTCCTGCCCTGATCATTCAGTCAAAGAGCAAAATGACAGTGCCGATCCTGATTGCAACTCTGCGTGGTGCTGATTATATGAACTTTGATATGGGTAAAATTTACATGATGATCACTGTTGCGATCGTGCCAATCATTATTGTATATCTGCTTTTATCCAAATACATTATTGCAGGTGTAACACTTGGTGGTGTAAAAGAATAATGAGAATTAAGAACCCCCATAGAGAGAATGCTATGGAGGTTCTTTTCATGAGAATTATAATATTAAAAACAGGAGTATAATTATATGAAGAAATGGATTTACAGTGGAACTAGAGAAGAACAGCCGTCAGAGAGAGAACTGATGCATGGAAAGCTTGCCAGAAAAGCGGCGTCAGAAGGCATTGTTCTGCTGAAAAATGAAGGAATCCTTCCATTAAAGAAAGATACAGCTGCTGCACTTCTTGGGTATGGAGCAGAGAAAACCGTAAAGGGTGGAATTGGTTCTGGAGATGTTAACAACAGAAAGAATACTTCTATTTATCAGGGACTGAAAGAAGCAGGAGTAAAAATTGTAAGCGAAGACTGGATCAGCGATTATCACAATCGCTATGAGCAGGCGAGAGAGGCGTGGAAAGAAAAAGTTCTGGAAGAAGCTAAGAAAGTAGATAATCCTTTTGATGCCTATGCAGAGAATCCTTTTGCAATGCCGCTGGGACGTAAGGTGGCAGAGGAAGATATCTGTGAAGCAGATGTGGTGATTTATGTGATCAGTCGTATTTCAGGAGAAGGAAAAGACCGCCGCAAAGTAAAGGGAGATTACTATTTAAGCGAGAGAGAAGAGGAAGATTTACGTTATCTTGCAGAAATGAACAAACCTGTGATCCTTATTCTTAATGCAGGTGGTCCTGTGGAGCTGACAGATATTCTGGAACAGACAGACAATATAAAAGGAATCTTAAATATTTCTCAGCTTGGTCAGGAAGGGGGAGATGCCCTGGCAGATGTACTTCTGGGAAAAGAAGTGCCGGGCGGTAAACTGACAACAACCTGGGCAAGGCGATACGAGGATTATCCGGCTTCAGAAGAGTATGGGTATCTGAATGGCAATCTGGAAAAGGAAAAATACAAAGAAGGTATTTATGTAGGTTACAGATATTTTGACAGCTTTGACAAAAAGGTGATGTTTCCGTTTGGGTTTGGTCTTTCTTATACTATGTTTGAGATGATGTGTTGCAGCATAAATATGGAAGAAAGTAAGATCAGAGCAGAGGTTCAGGTTACAAATACAGGAAATGAATATGCTGGTAAAGAAGTGGTACAGATTTATGTTACGCTTCCGCAGACAGAACTGGAAAAAGAGTATAAGAGACTGGCAGGTTTTGCAAAAACCAGACTTCTGAAGCCGGGAGAAACACAAACACTTACTGTTGAGATTCCGCAGAAACAACTGGCTTCTTTCAATGAGAAAACACATACATGGATAGTGGAAAAAGGCAAATATGGCATTCTGGTCGGAAACAGTTCAGACAAACTGAAACTGGAAGCAGTTCTGGTAGTTTCAGATGATACAGTACTGGAACAGATGGATAAAATCTGCCCGCTTCAGGAAGAACTGAAACAGATTCATTTGACAAAAGAATTGAAAGAAAAATCTGTGCAGAGACAGGAAAAACTGATAACAGCGCAGGTTCCGGAATATTATTTTAAACCTGCGATGATACCGGCAAAATCGGAAAATGCCGGAAAAAATCAGGAAAATCTGACAGAGGAAGAAAAAAGATTTGTTTCTGTTCTTGAAGACAGAACTACAGAAGAGCTGATTCCTCTGCTTTATGGAAAGATTTCAGAGAATATCAGTACTCTTGGTGCAGCAGGGATTCGAGTACCGGGATCAGCAGGTGAAACCTGCGGTACTTTGGAAGAGTATGGAATCCCCTCTCTTGTTATGGCGGACGGTCCGGCAGGTATCCGCCTTAGACAGTGGTATGAAGTAGATAAAGAGGCAGACAGTATCTATGAAATGGGTGTTCTTGGCTCTCTGGAAAATGGGATTCTGGAACCAGGCGTACACCATGAGAATGCAGACACTTATTATCAGTACTGCACAGCTTTTCCTGTAGGAACAGCACTGGCACAGACATGGAATGCAGATCTCATGACAGAGTTTGGAAAAGCAATCGCAGAAGAAATGGAAGAATTTCATGTGAATCTGTGGCTTGCACCAGGCATGAATATCCACAGAAATCCATTATGTGGAAGAAATTATGAATATTATTCAGAAGATCCATATCTGTCAGGGATGCTGGCAGCAGCAGTGATCCGGGGTGTTCAGAGCAAGTCAGGATGTGGCGTAACAATCAAGCATTTTGCATGTAATAATCAGGAAGATAACCGCATGGGTGTTGACTCCTGCGTATCCGAACGTGCGCTCAGAGAAATCTATCTCCGCGGATTTGAAATTGCAGTAAAAGAAGGAAATCCTGTTTCTATTATGACTTCCTATAATCTTATCAACGGTATTCATGCGGCGAACAGCAAAGATCTGTGCATGACAGTTGCCAGAAAAGAATGGGGATTTGACGGAGCAATTATGTCAGACTGGAACACAACAGTTCCGGAAGATGGAAGCGTTCCATGGAAATGTGTGGCAGCAGGCAATGACATTATCATGCCTGGAAATCCGGATGATGATAAGAATATTCGCCAGGCATATAAAGAAGGTAAACTTACAGAAGAAGAAATCCGAAATTGTGCCGGACATCTGGTATCTATGATCCGTAGATTAGAGCGTACAGATTGTTGAAATGATTTTTCAAACATGCTCTAAATGAAAACAGATAGAATTCTGGCATATGCTGAAAATACAGTAATGAGAGGACAATATTAATTATTAAAATCAATCGGAAGACCATCAGAGGCCTTCCGATTGATTTAGTGCTCATAATAACTGGATTTTTTATTTGCATCAGCAGATTTTCAGCAGATTTTCAAAGGAGAAAATCTCTTTTTCAGACATTAATTCTTCAAATCTGTTCAGGTTAAGATCTGAGTGTTCCAGTTCTCTTGAAAACTGATAACAGATACGGATCTGGTCATCTAGCTTAAACTGCCGGTTGTTTTTCAGATAGGTTCCCACATTTAATTCATGGATGAACAGGGTGCACACAACTGCCATTTTCACCTTGGCGAAGATCTCATCATCATAAACTGCACCGCAGAAATAGGTATAGATCCAGTAAACAAGAAGCTGTTCCTCCTGAATCTGCCAGTCCGGATAAGAGAAATCAAATTCACTTTTCTGCCAGGAATAAAGATTTCCGGAGTCAGACTGCGAATCTGTATTTCCATTATACAGTGGAGTCAGACAATTCTTTAAGTATTCCTGCCATCCCGGGCGCAGAACCTCCATTTCCGGGACAACAGTTTTCCACATTTTTTTAAATAATTGTTCTGGTGTATTTGCGCAGGCAGATGCAACAGAACTGTTTTCTATGTTATCTGTATTTATACGAGAGTAAATTTTGCTGCAAAATCTATCTCCGTATCCGGAATCTTCATGTCGTTTTCGCATTTCTTCCCATTTAAAGAGTTCATTTTTATTTACACATAACTGGAAATCATGTGCAGCAGCCAGAAGTTTCCACAGACGTTTCTGCATGGGTACAGCTCTGTCCTGGATGATATCTATAAGCATATCACGGGTGTCCATAAGTGCAGTGAACAGGAAATAATCAAAGTCATCATAGACTTCTTCTTTTGTCTTTTTTTCTTTTGTGATAAAGTGTACCTTTTCTTTTTGGGAAAGTAAAATCCTTGCTGCCTCCGGACAGGAGAGCGACAGGGAAATCTCACGCAGACCTTCAAATTCTTCAATATGTCTAGGATAATTTCTGCAGGTTCTGCAGAACATTTCCGGTCCTGCTTCTGTGTAGATATCACACAGGTTCTCTTCGTTGAGAAAAGCACAGCGTCTGTTATACTGGCGGAAAACATGTTCTTTCCAGTCAATATCATTGTGCAGGCGATTGCGGAATGGACCTTTAAAGTGCTGGTACTTCTTCAGTGTCTGATCGTCAATCACGATCTGCCATCCTGCGCAGCAGGTATCCGGACAGGCTCCTGCAATGCAGGAAAATTCTTTATAGTAGTTTGGAAATGTGTATTGCATGATATTAAATAGGATCCTTTCTTTTTTTCTTAAGTTTACGGTAAGTTCCTGCAGTCATGCCACAGGATTTGCGAAAGCTCTGGGAGAGATAACTCTGAGAGGAGAATCCTGTGAGATGCGCAATATCTGAAATCCCGTAATCAGTATTTTCCAGAAGCTCCTTGCACACTTCGATGCGTTTTCGGTTCAGATAATTGATAGGAGAAATCCCATAATATTTTGTAAATTCATGACTCAGATAATACTTATTAAGATGACTGAGTTCTGAGAGGTGATCCAGAGTAATATTTTCCCCGTAATTGGAGTCAAGATAACGCTTAATATGAGCGCACTCTTTACTTGGATGCTGGGCGGTGATCAGTTCAAATGGTGAATCCGTAATGCGCCGAAGCTGCAGAATCAGAATATCCAGCATATGACTGCAGATGGTTTCATATCCTTCAGACTGTCTGTCCAGCTCCTGAAACAGAGAATTAAAGTAAAATAACAAATCTGTTTTCTTTTCACGACAGTTAAAAATGCGATACTCTTTATGACCGTTAAAGGAAAAACATAGTCCGTCCACACCTACTGTAAAATAACTCAGAGGAGGACTCCCTTTGGAGATTTCAGTGTGATTGATATGTGGATTAATGATGACCAAATCGTCCTTTGAGATTGGGAAAATCTGATCCTCGATCAGAAAATCTCCCTGACCGTCACGTACATAGAACAATTCTGTAAAGGCATGAGAGTGAGGAATACTGGGCCAGTCACCCTCGTAGCGGGAAGAAGAGGTATTTAAAAGCGTAATATTCTGAGCTGTTGGGTGTTCGGGGCTGAAACGAAATGATTGTGAGCTCATGGCAGATTCTCCTTTCTTCTGTTTACGGCAGATGAGTATATTTGTAGCAATTTTGTTGGCGGATTCTGAATGATAGTATTTTATATCGCAAAAGATATAACTGAGATTCTTCAGGATAATTAGAATAAGTGCATAAAAAATGATAAAAATAAAATCAACATCAGTTATTAAGGTAAAAAATAGAAGGCTTTTCAGATAGCTGATAACATATTTTCTATAATACCATAATTTTTTTGTAAGAGCAAGATTTCTAAAAAACAAAGCAAAAAGTGAATTGAAAAAAATTTTGAAAGAAAGTATTTTATAAACAGATAGACTGAAAATAATGTGATTACAGAAGCGAACGGACAGTAATTATCCGCTTGTCAGCAAAATGAAGGAGGTAACAGAAAATGGGAAAAGGTCGTGTAACCATACCAACTGACCTGGATGTAGTTCCACAGACACTGGAAATGATAGAAGAGTGGGGCGCTGATGCTATACGTGACTGTGACGGAACAGAATTTCCGCAGAAATTAAAAGACACAGGTGCCAAAATTTATGCAACCTACTATACAACTCGTAAGGACAATGCGTGGGCGAAAGCACATCCGGAAGAAATCCAGCAGATGTATATTATGACATCTTTCCACACAGCGGTTGCAGATACACTGGAGATTCATCTGATGGATCACCTCTATCCGAATATGCTTGCAGTCAACACAAGAGATGATATCCGCAGATGGTGGGAAGTAATGGATCGTACCACAGGAGAGCCGGTACTGACAGATCAGTGGTCATATGAAGAAGAGACAGGAAATGTAGTGATCTTATCTGCGAAACGCTTCCATGAATATACTGTAAGTTTCCTGGCATATATTATGTGGGATCCTGTACATATGTACAATGCAGTAGTAAATGACTGGAAAGACGTAGAACCGCAGATTACATTTGATGTGCGTCAGCCGAAAACAAGAGCACACTCTCTGGAACGTCTGCGCAGATTTCTGGATACTCATGAGTATGTGGATGTTGTGCGCTTCACTACATTTTTCCATCAGTTTACTCTTATATTTGATGAACTTGCAAGAGAGAAATATGTAGACTGGTTTGGTTATTCCGCTTCAGTCAGCCCATATATTCTGGAGCAGTTTGAGAAAGAAGTGGGCTATCCTTTCAGACCGGAATATATCATTGATCAGGGATACATGAACAATACCTATCGGATTCCCTCAAAAGAATTCAAAGATTTCCAGGCATTTCAGAGACGCGAAGTTGCGAAGCTTGCCAAAGAGATGGTAGATATCGTACATGAATACGGAAAAGAGGCCATGATGTTCATGGGAGATCACTGGATTGGTATGGAACCGTTTATGGACGAATTTGCATCTATCGGACTGGATGCTGTAGTTGGAAGTGTTGGAAATGGTGCGACCCTGCGTCTGTTCAGTGATATTAAGAATGTAAAATATACAGAAGGAAGATTTTTGCCATACTTTTTCCCGGATACGTTCCATGAAGGCGGCGATCCTGTAAAGGAGGCAAAAGTAAACTGGGTAACAGCAAGAAGAGCAATCCTTCGAAGCCCGATCCAGAGAATAGGCTACGGCGGATATCTGAAACTTGCCCTGGAATTCCCGGATTTTGTACAGTATATCAAAGAAGTCTGCGAAGAGTTCCGCACTTTATATGATAACATTCAGGGAACGACTCCTTATTGCGTAAAACGGGTAGCAGTCCTGAATTGTTGGGGAAAGATGCGCTCATGGGGTAACCATATGGTACATCACGCCATCTATTACAAGCAGAATTATTCTTATTTCGGAATTATCGAAGCATTAAGCGGCGCACCGTTTGATGTATCATTTATCAGCTTTGATGATATCAAAGCAGACAAAGATCTTCTGAAGAAGTTTGACGTAGTGATCAATGTAGGAGATGCGGACACTGCACAGTCAGGCGGCGAGAACTGGATCGACGAAACAATCATCACAGCAGTCAGAGAATTTGTATATAATGGCGGTGGATTTATCGGTGTAGGAGAACCGGCAGCACATCAGTGGCAGGGCAGATTCATTCAGTTAGATGATGTACTTGGAGTAGAAGAAGAACATGGATTTAACCTGAATACAGATAAATATAACTGGGAAGAACACAGAGATCATTTCATCCTTAAAGATGCAGAAGGCGAGGTTGATTTCGGTGAAGGTAAGAAGAACATTTATGCCTTACCGGAAACAGAAATCTTAATCCAGAAAGACCAGGAAGTGCAGATGGCTGTAAAGACTTTCGGTAAAGGAAGAGGCGTTTATATCAGCGGACTTCCATACAGCTTCAAGAACAGCCGCGTGCTTTATCGTGCAGTCCTTTGGTCAGCATCCGCAGAGGAAGAACTTCACTGCTGGTATTCAACCAACTACAATGTAGAAGTACATGCTTACGTAAAAAATGGAAAATACTGCGTAGTCAACAACACTTACGAACCACAGGATACAGTAGTTTACAGAGGTGATGGAAGCAGTTTCCGGTTACATATGGAGGCAAATGAGATCAAATGGTATCAGATATGAAAGATATCGGATAGATTTTATCTGTAAAATAGATTGAAAAGCAAGTCAGTGAAGAAATAACAGAACAGGTTCAGACGTGAGCAGAATGCTTTTGCCTGAACCTGTTTTGATGTGTCAATAAGTTGATTTTTGAACAATCTTGCGTTTGAATTTCTTATTTACGCATCGTTGTCGGTCGCTGTAGCCACCGGCATATAATTATTTAATTAAGCTGTTATCATCAAAGTAGTTGATCTGCATTGCTGAACGAACATCATGAAGTGTCTGTGCAGCTTTTGCTTCAGCAACCTTGCTTCCCTCTTTGAGGATATCATATACATCATCAAGATGCTGTTCCCAGTATTTACGTCTTTCGCGGATTGGAGAAAGCTCTGCCTGGAGTACTTTGTTCAGGAATTTCTTAACCTTGACATCACCCAGACCGCCGCGTGTATAATGAGCTTTCAGTTCATCCAGATTCTGATATTCAGGCAGGAACTCTGCGAAATATTCCGGTTTACAGAATGCATCCAGATAAATAAATACAGGATTTCCTTCCACACGTCCCGGATCTTCCACACGAAGATGATTCGGGTCTGTGAACATGGACATAACCTTCTTCTTAACATCAGCTTCTTCATCTGAAAGGTAGATGCAGTTTCCGAGAGATTTGCTCATTTTTGCTTTTCCGTCAATACCTGGCAGACGTAAGCATGCTTTATTGGATGGCAGAATAATCTCAGGCTCTGTCAGAGTTTCACCATAAACAGTATTAAATTTGTGGACGATCTCCTTGCACTGCTCGAGCATTGGAAGCTGATCTTCGCCAACCGGAACAGTAGTAGCGCGGAATGCAGTGATGTCTGCAGCCTGGCTGATCGGATAGCAGAAGAATCCAACAGGGATGCTTGCCTCAAAATTACGCATCTGGATTTCAGATTTAACTGTAGGATTACGCTGTACACGTGCCACAGTAACAAGGTTCATATAATAGAAAGTAAGCTCTGTAAGCTCCGGAACCATGGACTGGATAAAGATAGTGGATTTCTCAGGATCAATGCCGCATGCAAGATAATCCAGGGCGACCTGAAGGATGTTCTGGCGAACTTTCTCAGGGTGTTCAGCGTTATCTGTTAATGCCTGTGCATCTGCGATCATAATATAAATTTCATCATATAAGCCGGAGTTCTGTAAACGAACACGCTCGGATAATGAACCAACATAATGTCCAACATGAAGGCGGCCTGTTGGGCGGTCACCGGTTAAAATAATTTTGCTCATTTTGCTCTCCTAAAAGTAAATTCCGATTTTCCAGAGAGTTTCTGGAAATTCTCAGTTATCCCTATTATAAAGCCTGCGAATGTTACCGTCAATGATTTTGAGAGAATAAATAGGTATTATGTTACACCAGTATGGTTTTATGTACGCTAAATAATACCATATATCTGTATGGTATTATGATATATTGGAAGAGAAAAGTGGTCAGAATCAAAAAGCAGCTAAATTTGTGAATAATTATACAGGAAATACATTTCCATAATTGATAAAAAGGAAAGATTCTGCTAAAATAATAAGGAATTATACAAAATTTTACACTGAATAAGGATAAGATAAAAGGAGTAAACACACCATGCCAGTATTTGATTTCAGCGGTGCTTCAGACAAGAAACCAGGTGTACAGTCTGAATGTACCTACACGACTTTCCAGTCCAATGAACAGGAAACATCCCCTGAGAAACCGATCATGGTTCTTGATAACAGCAGCCACCAGTGGAAACATCATTCCTGCGGTATTTTTACAAACCCGATCAAACGTACTTCCTTTGAGTTTAAAGAGGACGATGGAACTTTCGCAGCAGATATTCTCAGCATTGATTCAAGATTCGTAAGCCTTCTGAAATGGCTTGGAGAGAATCACATCAATGTACGTCTTTCCGGACAGAATCAGGAGAAAGGATATGCAGTTTATAAGATTCGTGAGACCGCATTCGGTGGCGGCACAAAGCTCTCCGCAGAGGACGGATTTCTTCAGTTTATGATCGAGAGACTTCTTGCAAGCAGTGCACCGGCAGAGATCGCAGAAGACGAAGATGAGGAAGAAACAGGAGATGAAATGAAGCTGACAAGTATTCAGAGCATCACTGATTTTATGACCTGCGCAGGCAGAACCCTTCCGGACAACATCCGTCTCTGGGCAAGAAGAAACCTTGCAGTTGCCCGTTCCCACGAAGTATCTCCGGAGGAAAGACGCCATGCTCAGCGAGCTCTTTCCATTATGATGAATGTACAGTGGAAGAGTAATTACTTTGAAGCAATTGATCCTCAGGAAGCCCGCAGAATCCTTGACGAAGAACTCTACGGAATGGAATCTGTAAAGCAGCGTATCATTGAGACGATCATTCAGATCAACCGTACCCATACACTTCCGGCATACGGACTTCTTCTTGTAGGCCCGGCAGGTACAGGTAAATCTCAGATTGCCTATGCGGTTGCCCGTATCCTGAAACTTCCGTGGACAACTCTGGATATGAGTTCCATCAACGATCCGGAACAGCTCACAGGAAGCTCCAGAATCTATGCAAACGCAAAGCCTGGAATCATCATGGAAGCCTTCTCAGCAGCAGGAGAATCCAACCTTGTATTCATCATCAACGAGCTTGATAAAGCAGCATCAGGCAAGGGCAACGGAAACCCGGCAGATGTACTTCTGACACTGCTTGACAACCTTGGATTTACAGATAACTACATGGAATGTATGGTGCCGACAGTGGGCGTTTATCCGATCGCTACAGCAAATGATAAATCCCAGATCAGCGCACCTCTGATGTCCCGTTTTGCAGTGATCGATATTCCGGATTACACCTCAGAAGAGAAGAAGATTATCTTCTCCAAATATGTACTTCCGAAAGTTCTGAAACGTATGAGCCTCAAAGCAGAAGAATGCGTAGTGACAGAAGACGGTCTGGAGGCTATTGTTGAGAAACACAAAAACACCAGCGGAATCCGTGACCTGGAACAGGCGGCAGAGCATATTGCAGCCAATGCCCTGTACCAGATTGAAGTAGACCACCTGACAGGTGTGACATTCAATGCAGAGATGGTAAGAGAATTACTTTCCTGAAAAACTGAAATTATATGTTTGAAAAAATCTTGACATAAATAAAAGTTAAGAGTATACTTTCAGACATCAGCAGGATAAAATTTAGAAATTGCTGATAAAAATAAAATAAGATCTTCAGGGCAGGGTGCAATTCCCTACCGGTGGTAAAGCCCACGAGCCGTAAGGTATGATTCGGTGCAATTCCGAAGCCGACAGTACAGTCTGGATGAAAGAAGATAGTAGTAGAGATACAGAAGAATTAACTGATCTGTGAAAGCGACTGCTCTGGAATAATAAATTTATTCCAGAGCTTTTTTATATCATCAAAGCAGTTTTAATGATGAAGCAAAAAGTCAGATTCACACGAAGATAATTCAAACAGATATTAATTTACAGGCCCTGGATGTTGAAAGACACCGGGGCTTTTTTGGTATCATCAGTACCATCAGAAGAACAGGAGATGAGGGATTGAAAGATATAACGGATATGGAAAAAGACAGGCAATATATGAAAATGGCGTTAGAACTGGCACAAAAAGGAATGGGATTTACAGCACCTAACCCAATGGTAGGTGCCGTGATCGTCAAAAGAGGAAAAGTCATTGGCCAGGGATATCACAGAAAATACGGTGAACCTCATGCAGAAAGGGAAGCTCTGGCATCATGTACAGAACAGCCAGAAGGTGCCTCCATATATGTTACTCTGGAACCTTGCTGCCATTACGGGAAACAGCCTCCGTGTGTCAATGCAATCCTGGAATCGGGGATCAGACGTGTGATCATTGGTTCCTCGGACCCTAATCCCCTGGTTTCAGGAAAAGGAATCCGGATTCTGAAAGAGCATGGGATCGAAGTAACGGAAAACGTTTTAAAAGAAGAGTGCGATAAACTCAATGAAGCATTTTTCTATTACATACAGAATCAAAAACCATATGTAGTCATGAAATATGCGATGACCATGGATGGAAAAATTGCCACTTATACAGGCGCATCCAGATGGGTGACAGGCGAAGCTGCCAGAATGCATGTGCAGAAACAGAGATTGAAATATACAGGGATTATGGCTGGAGTGGGAACTGTGCTGGCAGATGATCCGATGCTTACATGCAGACTGGAAAACGGCAGAAATCCTGTGCGTATTATCTGTGACTCCCACTTGCGGACACCACTGAATTCCAGAATTGTGAAAACGGCATCAACAATTCCAACAATCTTTGCAACCAGCAGTAAAGACCAGCAGAAGATAAAGAATTATGAAGATATGGGATGTAAAGTTCTGGATGTCCCGGAAAAAAACGGACACATAGATTTAAACAGACTAATGGAACTTCTGGGAGCTGCAAAGATAGACAGTATCTTACTGGAAGGAGGAGGCACTTTAAACTGGTCAGCACTCGAAAGCGGTATTGTTCAGAAAGTCCAGACCTATATAGCACCTAAACTTTTTGGGGGAGAAAGTGCAAAGACACCGATAGAAGGAAAAGGATTTCCTGATCCTGCCAGCGCAATATTATTAAAAAACAGCGAAATAATCAGAATAGGAGATGATTTTCTTATAGAGAGTGAGGTGAAGAGTAATGTTCACGGGAATTGTTGAAGAACTGGGAACTGTGAAAAAAATAAAAAAAGGAGCAAATTCAGCAGTATTTACGATACGGGCAGAGAAAATTCTGGATGATCTGAAAACAGGGGACAGTGTAGCTGTAAATGGAATCTGCCTCACTGTAACTGCATGTCTGGAAGATGGTTTTACAGCAGATGTGATGCATGAGACATTGAATCGTTCTGCGCTGATTCAGCTTTCTTTGGGACAGCATGTAAATCTGGAAAGGGCAATGCCTGCAAATGGAAGATTTGGAGGACACATTGTTGCCGGGCATGTGGATGGAACAGGAAAAATCACGGAAATTCGCAGAGATGATAATGCTGTCTGGTACACCATTCAGGCTTCACCACAAATTATGAAATATATTGTGACAAAAGGTTCTGTAACAGTTGATGGAATCAGTCTTACAGTGGCAAAAGTCTCAGAAACAGACTTTTCCATTTCTGCAATTCCTCATACAGTAAAGATTACAGTCCTCGGAGAACGCAAAGAAGGAGATATCGTTAATCTGGAGACAGACATAATTGGAAAATACGTGGAAAAATTAATAACGCCTGTGAAAGAACAGCCGATAAAAAGTAATATTACACGGGATTTTCTGAATAAGTATGGCTTTTGACAGAATTAACCACAAAGCGGTTATTCGATTGATGCAGAACTGTACAGTGGATGTTTTATCTGCCTGACACGAACCAGATAAGCAGCCAATACGAATGATTTTGCCCTCTTAACAACAGAAAAATATATTGTATCAGAAAATACATTGCATAAGGAGAGAAAAAATGAACGGATTTGATTCAGTAGAAGAAGCTCTGGAAGAACTTCGGAATGGAAAAATTATTCTGGTAACGGATGATCCGGACAGAGAGAATGAAGGAGATTTTATCTGTGCAGCAGAGTTTGCCACAACAGAAAATATTAACTTTATGGCAACTCACGGAAAAGGACTTATCTGTATGCCAATGTCTGAGGAATATGTAAGAAAACTGCAGTTCCCGCAGATGGTAGCAGAAAATTCAGATAATCACGAAACTGCTTTTACTGTTTCCGTAGACCATATCAGCACCACTACAGGAATCTCTGCGGCAGAACGTTCTGTTACTGCCATGAAATGTGTGGATGAGAATGCAAAACCCGAAGATTTCAGACGCCCCGGACATATGTTTCCACTTCTGGCGAAGAAGAACGGTGTTCTGGAAAGAAACGGACATACAGAGGCAACTGTAGACCTGTGCAGACTTGCAGGGTTAAAACAGTGCGGGCTGTGTTGTGAAATTATGAGAGAAGACGGCACTATGATGCGGACTTCTGAGTTACGGGAACTTGCCGGAAAGTGGAATCTTAAATTCATAACAATTAAAGATATTCAGAATTACCGTAAATGCCATGATATTCTGGTGGATCGCGTGACGACCACAAAAATGCCGACCAGATACGGAGAGTTTATGGCGTATGGATTTGTAAACCGCCTGAATGGGGAACATCATGTAGCACTGGTAAAAGGTGAAATCGGAGATGGAGAAAACGTTCTGTGCCGTGTGCATTCAGAGTGCCTGACAGGAGACGTTTTTGGATCACAGCGTTGTGACTGCGGACAACAGTTTGCAGCGGCGATGGCCCAGATTGAGGAAGAAGGCAGAGGGATACTCCTTTATATGAGACAGGAAGGAAGAGGAATCGGACTGATCAATAAACTTCGTGCCTATGAACTTCAGGAACAGGGAATGGATACACTCGAAGCGAATCTGGCACTTGGATTTGCCGGAGACGAAAGAGAATACTACATTGGTGCGCAGATTCTGAGAAATCTTGGGGTAAAAGAGCTGAGGCTGCTGACAAATAACCCGGATAAAGTTTATCAGTTGGAAGAATTTGGCATCAGGATCAAACAGAGAGTTCCGATACAGATGAATGCCACAGCGTATGATCTGCGTTATCTTAAGACAAAACAATTACGAATGGGACATATTCTGAAGTATTAAATACAGCGGGGATTTTCATATATAACGATAACGTTCCCGAAAATAAAATTTACCGTATATAAAAACCTGTACAGGTTAAAAAATATAAATTTACAGATGAAAGGACCAGAAAAAATGAAAACATTAGAAGGAAAATTAGTATCAGATGGAATGAAAGTAGGAATTGTAGCAGCCCGCTTCAATGAATTTATAACTTCCAAGCTGGTAAGTGGTGCCATGGATGGGCTGACACGTCACAATGTAAAAGAAGAGGACATCCAGGTAGCGTGGGTACCAGGTGCTTTTGAAATCCCACTGATCGCGTCTAAAATGGCAAAAAGTGGAAAGTATGATGCGGTTATCTGCGTAGGTGCTGTGATTCGTGGAAATACCAGTCATTATGATTATGTATGCAATGAGGTTTCCAAAGGGATTGCATCAGTATCACTGGAAACAGGAGTTCCGGTATTATTCGGAGTACTTACCACAGAAAACATCGAGCAGGCAATTGAACGCGCAGGTACAAAAGCAGGAAATAAAGGCTATGACTGTGCACTCAGTGCCATTGAAATGGTAAATCTGATCAAAGAATTTGAAGCTTAAATAGACAACAGATCAGACCCTGAAAGTGAAACCAGTTCACGAAAATCGAAAGGTAATGGTGCTTCCAGAAGGAGCATTTCATCTCTGAAAGGATGCTGAAAAGAAACTTTCCATGCATGAAGGGCTGCCCTGGAAAAGGAAGCACAGGAAGATATTTTATCGTCTGAATGATAAAGAGTATCTCCAAGCAAAGGATGTCCTGTGGATGCCATATGGACACGGATCTGGTGGGTACGTCCGGTATCCAGCTTAAGTGTGATAAGCGACCAGTCCTGACTGGAAAAAAGAGTATGATAATGAGTAACTGCTGTTTTGATTTTTCCCGATAATGCAGATGAATGTAAGGAAAGATCAGCAGCAGTTTTCATTTTCAGATGATTCTCCGGGTCCTGCATCAGCGGTAAATCTAAGGTATGCCAGACACCAGGCATATCTACAGGCAAAGTACCGGATACAGCGGCAAGATATTGCTTGTGAATTTTGCAGGGAGATTTTACAGATTGAAGCCTTGAAGCTGCTACCTGATTTTTGGCAAAAACCACAATCCCGGAAGTCTCCTGATCCAGCCGCCCCACCGGGCGGACACAGACCTGTTCATTTTTCTCTCGAAAGTAACCGGCAACAAGATTGGAGAGGCTGTCTGTATAATGCATTCCCGTTGGATGCGTAACCATTCCTGCCGGTTTATCAACTGCCAGAATATCCGTATCTTCATATAAAATATTCAGAGAAAAAGAAGTTTCGGAAATTGAAGCTGAAGCTCTGTTGGAATGGAAATCCGACAAATCTTTACTTCTGATTCCGTCATTATAATTTTCAAGATGCGCAGAAGCAGTCCCGGCTTCCTCCAGACAAACGCGGATCACATCGCCTGGATATATTGTCTCAGTTACACGACAGCGAACTCCGTTTCTGGTAATCCCGTCCGGTCGAAACTTCGCCTGGCTGATCTGCCGTTTTGTAAGTCCTGCATTCTTTTTCAGAAATGCTTCCATTTTAAGTTCTGTAGTTTGTTCATCTATTCTAAATTCCAGATATCGTTCCATCTTAATACTTTTCCTGTGTAATATATTCTGATATTGATACCATTGATATTACAGGGCAAAAAATAAACTGTCAATGCAAAATTATGTCAGCGTAATGCATAAAATATACTGAAGAAAAATTGCAATTGTGCTATGATATAAGAATCAAAACAATGAAAGCGGGGCAGAAAATAAATATGAAATACTTAATCATTGGAGCCGGAGGAACCGGTGGTGTTACCGGATATTATATGAAAAAAGCAGGCAAGGACGTAACCCTGATCGCGAGAGGCGAACACCTGAAAAAGATCCAGAAACAGGGTCTTACATTGGAGAAAATGTGGGATAAAACAGAGGAAAACATAAGCATTCCTGCTACAGATATGGAGCATTATGCAGAGCATCCGGACGTAATTTTTGTCTGCGTAAAAGGCTATTCCTTACAGGAAACGATTCCGTTTATCAAACGCATTGCCAGGAAAAATACTATCGTAATTCCAGTGTTGAATATATATGGAACAGGTGGAAAAATGCAGAAAGAACTGCCGGATCTTCTGGTAACGGACGGCTGCATCTATGTTTCTGCCAACATTAAAGAACCGGGAAAACTTCTCCAGCATGGACAGATCCTGCACATTGTATTCGGCGTAAGAGACAAAGCAGAATTCCGACCGGAACTGAAAGAGATTCAGAAAGACCTCTGTGACAGTCATATCGACGGGACTCTTTCGGAAAACATCCGCCGTGAAGCACTGGAGAAATTTTCCTATGTATCCCCGATCGGGGCAGCAGGACTCTATTACCACGCAACTGCCGCAGATTTCCAGAAAGAAGGCGAAGCCAGAGAACTTTTTAAGACCATGATAAAAGAAATCGCAGCACTTGCAGAAGCCATGGGAGTTCCTTTCCAGAAAGATATGGCAGAAGTAAATTTAAAAATCCTTTCCAACCTCGCACCGGAAGCAACCACTTCCATGCAGCGGGATATCATGGCAGGAAAACAGTCCGAAATTGACGGATTAGTTTACGAAGTAGTAAGAATGGGAGAAGAATATCACGTTCCGGTACCCGCATATGAGAAAGTGGCAGAAAAACTCAGAGCCCTGTAGCGAAGCGGATTGCGAATATCCGCTTGACCACCGAAACAACATGAAAAAGGGATGCGAATTACTCGCATCCCTTTCGTACTCATTTGGACAATAAAATTATAATTTAATTATAATTAACTTTAATTCAGCAATTATAATTATAACTGAGGACCAGCTGCAACAAGTGCTTTACCAGCAGCGTTTCCTTCGTATTTAGCAAAGTTCTTGATGAATCTTCCAGCAAGATCTTTCGCTTTTTCTTCCCATTCAGAAGCGTCAGCATATGTGTCACGAGGATCAAGGATACCTGTGTCTACGCCGTTAAGCTCTGTAGGAACTTCGAAATCGAAGAATGGGATCTTCTTAGTAGGAGCGTTAAGGATATCTCCGTTAAGGAT
This sequence comes from Blautia sp. DFI.3.45, assembly GCF_020593505.1. Taxonomy (NCBI): domain Bacteria; kingdom Bacillati; phylum Bacillota; class Clostridia; order Lachnospirales; family Lachnospiraceae; genus Blautia; species Blautia sp. DFI.3.45. The sequence goes on along the minus strand of NZ_JAJDMI010000002.1, from coordinate 16,647 downwards.
TGCATCGATGATACCACGAGTATCTTTGATGGAGATACGTTTTCCTGTTCCGTTCCATCCTGTGTTAACCAGGTAAGCTTTTGCTCCGCTCTTTTCCATTTTCTTAACAAGTTCTTCTGCGTATTTTGTCGGATGCAGTTCAAGGAATGCCTGTCCGAAGCAAGCAGAGAATGTAGGTGTAGGCTCTGTGATTCCACGCTCTGTACCAGCAAGTTTAGCTGTGAATCCAGACAGGAAATAGTACTGAGTCTGAGCTTCTGTCAGGATAGATACTGGAGGAAGTACTCCGAAAGCGTCTGCGGACAGGAAGATTACGTTCTTAGCTGCCGGTGCAGAAGAGATCGGGCGAACGATGTTTTCAATGTGGTTGATCGGATAAGATACACGAGTATTCTCTGTTACACTCTTATCTGCGAAATCAATCTTGCCTTCAGCATCAAGTGTTACGTTCTCAAGAAGAGCGTTACGTTTGATTGCATTGTAGATGTCCGGCTCAGATTCTTTGTCAAGGTTGATAACTTTAGCGTAGCATCCGCCTTCGAAGTTGAATACGCCGTTGTCATCCCAGCCATGCTCGTCATCACCGATCAGGAGACGTTTCGGGTCTGTGGAAAGAGTTGTTTTACCTGTTCCGGAAAGACCGAAGAAGATAGCTGTGTTTTCGCCGTTCATATCTGTGTTTGCAGAGCAGTGCATGGAAGCCATGCCTTTAAGTGGAAGGAAGTAGTTCATCATAGAGAACATACCTTTCTTCATTTCTCCGCCGTACCATGTGTTTACGATAACCTGCTCTTTAGTTGTGATGTTGAACATTACAGCTGTTTCAGAGTTAAGGCCTAATTCTTTATAGTTTTCAACTTTAGCTTTGGAAGCGTTGTATACAACGAAATCTGGCTCGAAGTTTTCAAGTTCTTCAGCTGTTGGCTGGATGAACATATTTGTTACGAAATGTGCCTGCCAAGCAACTTCAACGATGAAACGGATAGCCATACGAGTATCTTTGTTAGCACCGCAGAATGCATCTACTACGAAAAGTCTCTTGTTGGAGAGCTCTTTTTTAGCGATTTCTTTTACTGCATTCCATGCTTCCTGAGTTGCAGGATGGTTATCGTTTTTGTATTCGTCTGTTGTCCACCATACTGTATCTTTGGAGTTCTCATCCATAACGATGTATTTATCTTTAGGAGAACGTCCTGTGTAGATACCTGTCATAACGTTAACTGCACCAAGTTCGCTGACCTGACCTTTTTCAAAGCCTTCCAGTTCCGGTTTGGTTTCTTCTTCAAATAATACTTCATAAGAAGGGTTGTAGACAATTTCTGTAGTTCCGGTAATGCCATACTTGCTTAAATCGATTTTTGCCATCTTACGTTTAACCTCTTTTCTTCGTTAATGAAAGCGCCTGTTTAAACAGGCTTAAGATACCTTACCATAAAAGCGAATGGGTATCGCTTCTCTTTTACTATTATACATATTTAACGCTTAAAATCAACAGGATTTTTGCGTTTTTTTGAATTTTGTTAAAGATTTATCAACTCAAATTTGATAAAAATCCGTCACTTTTCACAAAAGGTATGTAAATTTATTATAGTGGCAATATGGGAATACTATTCGTGGATATGATAATATTCTGTCTGACTGGAACAGACAGGAAAGGCAACCAGAAAATACTAACCAGGAGAGTTGCCACTATGTGGTTGTGCCGAAGAAAGATGCATGTTAAAATAGGAAAGAATTATCCGGCTGAAAATGACAGAGTATTATACAGCAGAGAAAAATAAAGGTTACTGTGAACGGAGTGAACATTAACAAATAAAGAGAGGATGAAGATTATCAAAACTTATTATTTAATTGATTATGAAAATGTAGGAAGCGAAGGCTTCAAAGGATGCGAAAAATTACGGGAAACAGATATTATCAATCTTTTTTATACAGATAACAGCAGAAAAATAGACCTTGATATTATCAATGATCACGGAGAGTCAAAACTGATCACGCATAAAGTACCGACAGGAAATCAGTCAGCAGATATGCATCTGGGATCTTATCTGGGATATCTGATAGGAAAAGAGTGCACAGGGCAGGATGAAGAATGTAAAATTGTTGTAATCAGCAAAGATACAGGATTTGACCATATTATAGAATTCTGGAAGGCAGAAAAAAATGTAAAAATCTCCAGAAACGAGAAGATTTCCGGAAAACAGATACAGACAAAGAAACAGGTAAAAAAACAGACCAGTAAAGAAAAAGACAAACAGGTGGCAGAACAAACTGATCAGAAAACAGAAAAACAGTTGAATGAACAATCTGAAAAGCAGTCTGCCAAACAATCAGAGAATCAGAATACAAAAAAGCCAAAACAAAAGATAATTGACATGAAAGCCGGAACAAAGAGATTACAGCAGGAATTAGTATTGGTTCTTGACAAGGCAGGTATGCCAAAGGAAGTGGTAAACTATGTTTCCACAACTGTGGAGAAAAATGCAGAAGACAAAAACAGAAAGCAGCAGATTTACAGATCTATCATTTCCAAATACGGACAGACAAAAGGACTGAATATCTATAACCATATTAAAAAGAAAATTTAATGGAATAGGACTGAAAAATATCGGAATAAAAGAAGGAGGCCGGGAACCTTATGGATTCCCGGCAAAAGTATGAAAAAGAAAAAGTTTTATTTGCAATTACTCTTTGCTCTGTACAGGTAATAATATAACCAGGAAATGTGAGAAATATGTGGTGAGAATTTGAAAAAACTGTGAAATAGATGGAAATTTAAAATGAACGTAACAAATTGCATAAGACCTGACATTGAAAGCATCTAGCAGTTATGATAAGATAAAAGTACAAAAGATGTAACTATTCAGATGTCTATTTTCAAAGAAGATACTGAACAGTTATCAAAAGACTATGAATATCAATTATTATAATTGTGCAAACAGGGAATGGTTATGATATTTTGAAGATACAGGAGATAAGGTATGCAGCTAAATCTGGAACAGAAAAAACTGATTCGGAGTTCAGCCATGGGACATTCAATCATTAGAGGGGTAGCAGGTTCTGGAAAAACTACAGTAGCAGTACATAGAATTTCATTTTTGCTTGATAATTATTGTTATGGTGCGAGCGATAAAATATTGATGGTCACCTATAATAAAAGTCTGACAAATTATATTGAGTATATATATGGTCAGATTGATAAAGATGACCAATATGGATTGTTTGATAAAACAGAATTACAGAAAAACGTAAAAATAACGAATATAGATAAACTGTTGTATTCTTATTTTAGAGCATTTTGTCAGGAAAAAGGGAAGCTGCTTCAAATTGTCCAAGGACAAAAAGAAATTGAAATATGGCAGAAAAGTCTCAGTAATGTAAAAAAGACATTCGGGGATGTCAAAATTCTGGATGCAAAGTATTTAGGATTTTTGAAAAATGAAATTGCATGGATTAGGGCTTGTAATTATGTGGAATATGAAAGTTATCAGTCGGCTGACAGGATTGGAAGAATGGGAAGCAAAGGAAGCAATGAGGGACCACAGAAATTACAGAAAAACAGCCGGATCAGACAGGCGATTTATGAATTAATGGCAACATATACGAAAGAGTGCTATGCGCAAAATCTTTGTGATTTTCAGGATGTCGCATTGTATGCTTTAAAGTATCTGAAAAACCATAAAATATCTGGATATACACATATTATTATTGACGAGAGTCAGGATTTATCCAGAGTTCAGCTGCAATGTCTTATGCAAATGTATGATTCTGAAAAGGATTACAGTAGTATTATGTTTGTAGCAGATACAGCACAGAGTATTTATAGTACATCATGGCTTGTGAAGGGACGGAGCTTTACAAGCATAGGTTTGGATATGACAGGAAGAAGCACATCCCTTGCAAAAAATTATCGTACAACAACACAAATTGCTGAGGCTGCATATAGTCTGATCAGAGAAGACTCAGATATTGTAAATGATGATAACTTTGTAAAACCTTCCCTTATTGATAAGCAGGGGATTTATCCCGTTTTTGCCCGGTATAATACAATTGGGGAAGAAATTTTGGGAGTGGAAAAACTTTTAAAGAAACTTCTTAAACGCTATGAAGCGAAAGAAATTGCAATTGTTGCCAGAACCAAAAGAATCCTGGAAGAAGTTAAAAAAGAAACAGATGAGAATATAAAGATGACGCTGTATACTTCTCAGGAAGGAATCAATTTCGGAGAAGAGGCAATTAAGCTGCTGACTATGCATTCTATAAAAGGGCTTGAGTTTAAAATAGTAATTCTTATGGGATTATCAGACAAATTAATTCCGAATCCTATGTTATTGCAGGAAAACGAAGATGCCGCTTATGTAGAAACAATGGAAAGAAAATTACTTTATGTAGGTATGACAAGGGCAACAGAGAGATTGTATATGAGTTGTCATGGCGTTCCTTCGAGGTTTATTTCAAGTATAGAACCAAAATTTCTGAAAATGAGGGAGGGAGCGGCATTTCGTTGCCTGACAGATATTCCTTTACAGAATTATATGTTTAAGGACAAAATTGCAGATCTTTATAGTAAAGAAGAAAAAATACGTCAATGGTTGTTGAATGAACTGAAAACAGTTTATCATTATCCGTCAGAATTGCTAGATGTAGAATATAAAGTACAGGTTTTCTCAAAAATGGGATTTGTTGATGTCGTTGTCATGGTTTATAAAAATAATCGGATAGTACCGTATATTATGGCTGAGGTAAAACAATACCAGGCAGGAATAAGCGTAGCTGAAGAACAATTGCGCTCTTATATGGCTGTAAGTCCAGAGGTTTGCTATGGAATTATTACAGATGGAAATGAACTGAAACTTATCAATAAAGAGGGAGTAGAAGTAGAGGATATTCCGAAGTTTGATGTTTCAATGCTTCCGTCAGGAATTGCTGAATATATATATGTGGATTTTGTACGGGACAAAAAATACAGGTATATGTGTGACGAAGAATGTCCGGATGAATTTATCCTTCAGGAAGAAAATGCGCAGAGAAGTTTAAAAGAGAATGAACTGGTACAATGTCCTGTATTTGCTGAAATAGCAGCAGGAACTCCGATAGAAATGACGGAAGGTATAACAGAGATATGTAAATTACCATTAGAATGGATCTCAGCACCTGCGGAAACTTTCCTTTTGACTGTACGGGGAAATTCTATGATTAATGCAGATATTAATAATGGAGACAAAGTCGTTTTGCGGAAAACAAATGTGGTAGATAACGGGCAGATTGCGGCTGTAGAACTTGATGGAAATGTCACATTAAAAACTTTTCGAAAGATGGGAAGTACCATTTTGCTAATTCCGGAAAATGATGAGTATGAACCCATGATGGTCAATGCGGATCAGATCAGGATACTGGGTCATGCAATCGGAGTAATAAAAAAGAAAAATAATGTGTAGAGTAATTTGAAATTGCTTTGCTATAAAATGGAAAGGAAACTATGAATATACAAATATTCGGAACAAAGAAAAATTTTGACAGCAAGAAAGCAGAACGCTATTTCAAAGAACGGGGAATTAAATATCAGTTTATAGATATGAAAGAAAAAGGCTTAAGTAAAGGTGAATTCCAATCTGTCTGCAAGGCAATTGGTGGTTATAACAAGCTGATAGATACTGACTGCAAGGATAAAGACCTGCTGGCATTGATCACCTATATTGCAGAGGAAGACAAAGCAGAGAAAATCCTCGAAAACCAGAGCATCATCAAAGTCCCTGTGGTAAGAAACGGAAAACAGGCGACAGTGGGATATCAGCCAGAGATTTGGAAAAATTGGAAATAAAAAATGTGAATATATTTAAAATGATAAGAGATAAAAGGAAAAATAAAAGATGGCAAAGATCAGAATCATAAAGAAAAATAATGACTGCAGCATGGAATACGAAGTAGGTGATATTTGTGAGGTCACAGGTACCTGGTATGGCGGCGTCCACATCAATGGCCGTTCCGGAATCCCGGTTTCCCTTGATAAAGAAGAATATATGGAACTCAACACAGAACCAGAAGAACCTGACAGTGCAGAAAATGAAAATACATCAGAATCACCGGAACACGATATCCATACAGGCGACATTGTACAGCATTTCAAAAGAGAATGGGTATCCCCGGATACTTCCGAATATCTCTATAAAGTCCTGGCAGTAGCCCATCACACAGAAAATGGTGAAAAACTGATGATTTACCAGGCACTCTACGCACCCTTCAAAATCTGTGCCAGACCCTATGATATGTTTATGAGTGAAGTAGACAGAGACAAATATCCAGATATTAAACAGAAGTACAGATTTGAAAAATATACTGAAAAATAGATGATTGATATTTTATGGAATTGCTATAGTAAAACAGGCACTTTTGCCTGTACAAAAACACTTTGTCGTTGTATAGTAATAACAAATAATAACAGCATACGTTTCCAGAGATTTTATAGCATTATCTGAAAAAATGTGCAGAAAGAACGAAAGGGAAGGAAATATGCAGAAGGTATTAGTAGTTGTAGACATGCAGAATGACTTCATCGACGGAGCTCTTGGAACAAAAGAGGCAGTTGCCATTGTACCTGGTGTAAAAGAGAAAATCGAAAATTTTGATGGAGTTGTTCTTTTTACCAGAGACACCCATGAGACTTACTATCTTGACACCCAGGAAGGACAGAAGCTTCCTGTACCGCACTGTATCCGTGACACTGAAGGCTGGCAGATCAGAAGCGAATTAGATGCACTCAGAAAAACAGAACCCATTGATAAAGAAACCTTTGGTTCCACAGACCTTGCAGGAGAACTGGTGGCAATGAATGAGGATAATGAAATCGAAAGTATCACATTCGTAGGTTTATGCACAGACATCTGTGTTATTTCCAATGCACTTCTGGCAAAAGCATCTCTCCCGGAAGTTCCGATCATCGTAGACGCTAAATGTTGCGCAGGCGTAACACCGGAAAGCCATGAGAATGCACTGAAAGCAATGGAAGCATGTCAGATCCAGATTGACAGATAAACTGCGGAGCAGTTATTCAGTTATGAGCAAGTAGCAAAGCAGATATTTTATCCGCTTGACAATTCAGATATGAGGAGTGACAAAATAATGAAAACAATTACACGAGATGAGGCATTCGCATTATTAAAGAAATACAACAAGGATCCCTTCCATATTCAGCATGCCCTGACTGTAGAAGCAGTAATGAAATGGTATGCCAGTGAACTTGGCTATGGCGAAGATGCAGAATACTGGGGAATTGTAGGACTCCTCCATGACATTGACTTTGAGTTATATCCGGAAGAACACTGCCTGAAAGCTCCGGAAATGCTCCGCAAAGCAGGCGTAGGCGAAGACGTAATCCATTCAGTTGTATCCCACGGCTACGGCATCACAGTAGGATGTGGCGCAACCATTGATGTAGCACCGGAACACGAAATGGAAAAAGTACTCTTTGCGGCGGACGAACTTACAGGACTTATCTGGGCAGCAGCACTTATGAGACCATCCAAAAGCACAAAAGACATGGAACTCAAATCCCTCAAGAAGAAATATAAAAGCAAAGGCTTCGCAGCAGGATGCTCCAGAGAAGTCATCGAGCGAGGAGCCGAACAACTCGGCTGGGAACTGCAGAAGCTGCTCACTATGACACTGCAGGCAATGGCAGACTGCGAGGATGAGATTAAGTCGGAGATGGATGCGGAAGAGTAATGGAATGTCTGATTTATTGACTTATTACCAGAAATGAATGATGGAATCAGAGAACCAGACTGTATGTAGGGGAAGAAACCTATGTGCAGTCTGGCTTTCTTTTTTACTTATATGGAAGTTGATGAAAGAGAAAAGATATCAAAAAAGAAATATGCAACAGTTTTTGCGTATTATAGATAAGTGAATATAACAAAAAATGTCTGACGAAAATTGTTGCTGTTTATGTCAAAAAAATGTATAATATGTCACAAAGAAGTTAGATTTATCAGAAAAATTAAGGCATAAGAAACAAAACAGGTATTTTGCAGATAAAACAGGAGTGAAATCAGTGCTGGATGGCATTTGGTGAGTGAATATATGGCAGATATAGATAAAACATTAAAATATTACAACGAAAATGCGCAGTCTTTTGCCTCTGGGACTGTTTCGGTAAAGTTTACAAAAGTGCAAGATAAATTTCTGGAGAAACTTAACCCAGATGCGTATATTCTTGACTTTGGCTGCGGTGCAGGTAGAGATACAAAGTACTTTCTGAGTCGTGGATATCAGGTAGATGCAGTTGATGGTTCAGAACAATTGTGTCGGATTGCAAGTGAATATACGGAAATTAAAGTCAGGCAGATGTTGTTTCAGGAATTGGATGAAAAAGAAAAATATGATGGCATATGGGCTTGTGCATCTATTCTCCATTTGCCGAAAAAACAACTGCGTGAAGTTTTGAAAAATATGTATGCAGCATTGAAATCGAAAGGATGGATTTATACCTCTTTTAAATACGGAGAATTTGAAGGTGAACGAAACGGAAGATATTTTACCGATTTTACGACATATACATTTAAAGATTTCATACATGACATGCATGGCCTTAAAATAGAAGAACATTGGATCACAGGAGATGTCCGACCGGGAAGAGGTGAGGAAAAATGGCTGAATTTACTTCTGCAGAAAAAGTAAACATCGGGTATGAAAACGAATATTCCACAGATGCAATGACCGGCGGACCGGATAAAAGAAGACAGCTATATTATCAGCTGATACAGAGCATGAAAAAAGCAGAAAGCGTTGATATCATTGTCTCTTTTCTTATGGAATCCGGAGTGAGAATGTTGCTGAAAGAACTGGAACATACTTTAAAACGTGGAGCCAAAATCCGAATCCTGACAGGAAACTACCTTGGAATTACACAGCCATCAGCACTATATCTGATCAAAAGAAAACTTGGTGACAGAGTTGATCTTAGATTTTATTGTGAAAAAGGACGGTCTTTTCATCCCAAGTCTTACATTTTCCATTATACAGATTACAGTGAACTTTACATCGGCTCTTCCAATATTTCCAGGAGTGCGCTGACCTCAGGAATAGAATGGAATTATCGGTTCAGCAGTCAGAAGGACCCGGAAAACTACAAAGAGTTCTTTCGTACATTTGAAGATTTATTTGTGAATCATTCCATTATCATTGATGATAAAGAATTAAAACGTTACTCCCAGAACTGGCATCGTCCGGCGGTGGCAAAAGACCTTGACAGATATGACTTTACGGAGTCGGAAACAAATGATACGAAAATAAAACCTTTATATGAACCAAGAGGAGCACAGATCGAGGCATTGTGCGCATTGGAAGATACAAGAGCAGAAGGAGCACAGAAAGCACTCATTCAGGCTGCAACGGGCATCGGGAAAACATTTCTGGCTGCTTTTGATTCAAAAAAATATGAGAAAGTGTTGTTTGTTGCACATAGGGAAGAGATTCTGAAACAGGCAGCAGTTTCTTTTCAGAATGTAAGGAATTCCAAAGACTATGGATTTTTTATGGGAGCTGAGAAGTGCACAGATAAACCGCTTATATTTGCCTCGGTAGCAAGCCTTGGAAAACCGGAATATTTAAATGAAAAATATTTCGCTCCAGATTACTTCAATTACGTGGTGATTGATGAATTTCATCATGCAGTCAATGACCAATATCGAAGAATTGTAGAATATTTCAGACCGCAGTTTCTCCTTGGACTGACGGCAACGCCTGAGAGAATGGACGGCAAAAATATATATGAAATCTGCGATTATAATGTGCCGTATGAGATTTCACTGAAAGATGGAATCAATAAGGGAATGCTGGTTCCGTTTCATTACTATGGAATTTATGATGAGACTGACTACACAAAGCTACATATAGTTAAGGGAAAATATGCAGAAGAAGAACTGAACAGAACTTATATCGGGAATGCTTACAGGCATGAGTTGATTTACAAATATTACTGCAAATATGGCTCTAGTCAGGCATTAGGATTCTGCTGTTCCAGAAAACATGCAGAAGAAATGGCAAAAGAATTCGGTAAAAGAGGAATTCCGTCGGCAGCAGTTTATAGTAATGCAGATGGAGAGTTTTCCATGGACAGAGCAGAAGCGATTGAGAAACTGAAAAATGGAGAAATCAAAGTTATCTTTTCAGTGGATATGTTCAACGAAGGTGTAGATATTCCATCAGTCGATATGGTAATGTTCCTGCGTCCGACAGAATCTCCGGTTGTCTTTCTGCAGCAGCTTGGAAGGGGATTGCGCAGAAGTAAGGGAAAAGAATATCTCAATGTTCTGGACTTTATCGGCAATTATGAAAAAGCGGGAAGAGTCAGGTATTTGCTGATAGGGAAAAATAAAACAGGAAAAGAAACATATTATCCGGCAGATAAGGCAGATTATCCAGATGAATGCTTCGTTGATTTTGATATGAGATTGATTGATCTGTTTGCAGAAATGGACAAGAAACAACTGACAATCAAAGAACAAATCAGAAACGAGTATTTCCGGATCAAAGAATTGCTTGGCAAACAACCAACCAGAATGGATTTGTTTACTTATATGGATGATGATGTGTATCAGATGGCGGTCACACATTCGAATGAGAATCCGTTTAAAAAGTATTTGAATTATCTGGAAGAATTGGATGAACTCACAGATGAGCAGAAAAAATTCAGCCAGGGAATGGGAAAAGATTTTATAAATCTGCTGGAAAACACCAACATGAGCAAGGTGTATAAAATGCCGGTACTGATGGCTTTTTATAACCATGGGAATGTGAGAATGGAAGTGTCAGAGGTGGAACTTCTGGCAAGCTGGAAAAAATTCTTCTCTACAGGAACAAACTGGAAGGATTTGGAGAAAGAGATTACATATGAGGAATATCGCAAGATTTCGGATAAGAACCATATCCAAAAGATAATGAAAATGCCGGTACGCTTTCTGTTAAAATCTGGGGAAGAATTCTTTGTGAAAAAGGATGGCGCGGCGTTGGCATTGAGGGATGAAATGGAAGAAATTGTGAAGGAGCCGGTGCTGGCGGAACAAATGAAGGATGTTATTGAGTATAGGGCGATGGACTATTATCGGAGACGGTATAAAGAGCAGATAAAAGCACTTTTATAGTGATGGAGAAGATGCGTATGGAATCAGAAAATTATGTGTATAAAAAAGAAATAGACTGGTCTACATTGATGGAAGGCTTTACATTGCCGTTAGATAATCAGGTGATTTTTCTCCGAAATATGGAGAATTTTTTACAGCGTGGACAATCTAAAATCATTCATTTTTTTATGAATGGAAAAACGTATGATGCGAAAATCGTTAATATGAATAACTCAGTAGAAAAGAGAAAGAAGGATGCCTATCAGATCAGATATCCAAGAAATGGTGAGCTGTCACAGGCACTTCAGCAATACTTTTTCAAAAGCATGAGTTACATAAAGATGATTCGTGAAAACAGAGATCCAAAAGACAGAAGTTATATAAAAATGCCAGATGGACTAAAGGAATATCTTGCTATTTATACCACAGAATATGAAGATACTTTTCTTCTGGAGCCAATAGCACAGGATGATTTTCAGGTTATGAAAAAGGCAATTCAAGGAATGCGAGAGCGGACTGTGGAGAATGAAATAGAATATGAGATGGAAGATAAAAGCAGTGGAATAGAAAAGAAGTTACAGATTGTTAAGATTCGTAAACTGAACAGAAAAATTGGAGAAAATTTGAAGCTGTTGTACGGATACCGATGCCAGATATGCGGGCAGGTGATTGGAGAAAAATATGGTTCACATATCGCAGAGGCACATCACATTGATTATTTTGTTAATAGTTTGAATAATGATGCGAATAACCAGATGATTGTATGCCCGAATCATCATAGTGTTATACATGATGCGAATCCGGTGTTTGATCGGAGGAGGATGGTGTATAGGTTTGATAATGGGGTGGAAGAAAGGATTAGCTTAAATAAGCATTTATTTATATATGTGAAATAGTACATACAAATATAGAAAAATTGTTGCGGTCTAATATGGAGATTGTTATAATGGAAGACAGAGCGTAGAAAAACGTGGATGGATATTCACATATAGAACATGAAGAGGTAACATTAATCCGTATGGGAAAAAGAGGTGATATACAAAATTGATAAAGGTGGAAAATGTATTTACAGTGACGATATTGATATGTTGTGAGAACTTGATATAAACATGACTAATGATTCTGAATTATAAATATTTGTATTATCAGAATCTGGATTACTTGGAATGGAAAAGAATTAGAGTGAAATAGATAATTCCAACAAAGGTTTTATAAACAAAAGATAAAATGAAGGAGAGTTATGATGGAAATAATTGCACAGGCAGTCAGAGTGATTGATTATGAAAACAACAGTGTTCAAAGAAGAAATGTGAATATGATGCCAAAGTTTAAAGATTATATTGAACAATTGATTGTTCATGTGAGCAACAATGTTTCCATCAGGGAATATCATACACAGTCAACAAGAACCGAAGTTATTGCGGGAATTCTTGAGATTGCAGGAAATCTGGAAACTCCAGATGCGATTGAAGAAAAGATAGATTCAATTGCAGAAAGACTTGTCAGAAATGAACGGGAAGCTCAGGCTCGGATTGGGCATATGAACATCAGTGTACAGAAGGGAAGTTTGATTTTTGCATTGTTTGAGGATAATGGAAACAGAAAGTGTATTCTTGCTAAAATTGAGCATACAGGTTTCTTTGATGAAAGGGACTACAGTGAAAGATTTGGATTCTCAAAAGATACAAAGAAAATCTGGAAAACATGCATGTTTGATTTGAATAATCTGAATGCAGATCAGTTTCAGGCAAAAATATATTCGAATACGGTTGCAAAATATTGGTGGTTCGATTTCCTAGAGTTGGTGGAATGTCAGAATGACAGGGTAAATACGTACAAAACATATGATTCTGTTGAAAAGTGTTTAAACAGAAAATTGAAGAAAACAGCGCCTTATGATAATAGAGTTATCCAAAATGCCATGTACGCATATATGAACAATGCAAATCGGGAGATGTTCGATTATGATAATATGATTGAAAAAATATTTACGGGTTATATGCCTAATGATATGACAGGCGAGCAAAAACGAGAATTACATGAAAGACTAAATAGACTTCCAGAAGAAAAAGGATTTGACAGACAATTTCAGGCAATACCAGACGCCATAAAGAAAAAAGCAATAAGAACTTATAAAATAAATACAGGAATTATGTTAAAAATCTCAGATATAGGAAATGAAAATGATATCAGTGCATATGAAGATGCGTATGGAAAAAAATATCTTAAAATAAGGTTAAGCGATGACCGCACTTTTCAGACATTTGCACGCAATAATGAAGACAATAGAGAGGAGTAGTTTCTTATGTTGGAAAGAATCCGAAATCAAATTACAGAGCTGAGAAAGGAAGAAGAACGGAGATATACATATGAGGCAGAGTTCAGTTTCAGCAAAGAACTTCCGGTACAATATTCAGAATGGATGAATACGATTTGGGATATTTCTAATAGAGACAAAATAAAAATTTATCTAGTTTCAGAGGGGGGAGAATCCTTTGATTTAAAAGAAAATGTAGAGGAAGAGTATGCAGAATTTCTTAAAGGTCTTGAAAGTGATGAAACAGTTGAGGTTAGCCTTACAATAGACAAAAAAATAGTAAATGGATATTTATCTGTATACTGCTTTGAAAAATTTGCTGAAGATATTAGTTCATTACCAATAGACAAAGTTTTAACAGCATTTTCGAATTTTATGAAAAAAGCTGGTCGGAGTATAACCTTTGAATTATTTGACAGTAGAGATATGTTTTATACAAAAACAATGTTCTTTCTGACGGCAGGAAGCAGACCACTGGATTTGGACTTTGATAGAACAAACAGATTACTGGAATGCAGAGAAAATGCATATTTTTATAATCAGGACAATTATGAATTACTTCCAGATGATTTTAAAATAGAAATTGGATACGAAGGAAACCCGCTCAAAGACTTATTCCTGAAAATGGAAACAATTTTGTCTGCTTGTTTACTGGCTTCAAACTCATTCATACAGGATGGTAAACTGAAACTTCAGATAATGGGGCAGCGTTCAATGGAATATCATGATACTCTTGAAAATATACAGGGAAATAATAATCTTTATAAAATCTACAATTGGATTTATTCAGGCGGCAGTATTGTTGATAAAGTGATTATAGCTAGGAATATTATATGTCTCCATTGTAAATATGAATCTTTGTTAAATATCAGTGATGGAGTAATGGCATCCATTCAAACGAATTACAATCTTTATTTGAGAGATAATGTAACTCAATATTTGGAATTAAAAAATAAAGTCGCAGAATTTATTACGGATATTGTATCGAGAACCGGAGAATATGCAACGGAGATGTTAGATAAGTTCAAGACAAATCTTTTGGCTATTTTGGGATTCCTGTTTTCTGTAATACTTGCGAACATCGTATCTGATCAGCCTTTGGACAATATTTTTACAAAAGACATCACAATTCTTTCAGAAATTGTTTTGATAGCCTCTTTTGGTTATCTTTTTATTAGCTATCAACAGTCAAAATATGAACTACAAAAAGTATATAGTAGTTATGACAAGCTAAAAGATTCTTACCGAGAAATACTAACAGAAGATGATATAAGAGAGTGTTTTCAGAATGATGACATAAAAACAGAAATGAAACGAACGATTGATAGATCTGTGCGAATATATCTCATAATTTGGGGTGGTATTTTGCTTTCGCTTCTGATATTGGTAGAATATATGAGTAGTGAACCTTTTATATGGCCTATTTTAAAATCTTTATTCCAAATAACAAAAAAATAGTGTGATCATACCGGTATATACCCAAAAGAAACTAAGTAGGAGTATACTGAGGGTCTGACCGTGCGTTCAGCAAAGGGTATATAGTCCGGTGGGTGGTCCCATCAAATAAGCTGTTAACCACAGCATTTGAAGCGAGTCTTGAGTCTGTTACGGTAACGTGAAGGCTAAGCGTAGACAGCAAGATAGCAGGGATAGCTATGGAGCACCGAAATCCCAAAGTATCAGAGGGTCGACACCGTGGTCAGGGTGGAAGACAATATATGCACTTATCGTTATGGTGAGATTTTGCATGCCTCTGCGGTGTTGTTGAAACTATTCATGTCAGACAGGGACTATATGTCAACTGGAGAGGACCTGCATTTTCTTTTCAGAGTGTGTAAATGAAAAGTATGTCCGCCAACCAAAAGAAAAAAGACAAACGAAATGCAGGTAGTCGGAGGCCCGAACAGTACCGGTGAAGGTATGAACAAAAATAAATACTGGAGGGAAGTCGAGAGAGAACTGTGCCTCGCAGTTCTGGCCTGCGAAACTATATCAAAGAGGAAACATTAGCTATACACAGAGATAGGGGAACTAATGGAAACGAAATTGGCGAGAATATCACAATTATCAAAAGAAAACCCAGACATGGTCTTTACATCACTGGGGCATTTTATCAATAAGGAGATCGCTTGAATTGTTGGAAGAATTCTTTCATAAATATATTAATATTAGAAGTTGTCAGTTATTAAGGATTAATCCTGAAACGAAGAAGTGGAATTGCTCTATGGCAACAAGGGCGAATCGCAGGGAAACTAGGTATTTGCCGATTTGCTGCCTCATCTGCTCAGGATAATAGAAAATGCCGGAATGCTGATCATTGATGAATTTGGCAATAGTCTTCATAATAAATTGGCTGAAAAAATTATTGAATTCTTTATGGAGAATGTTGCTTTACGCTAAAATGGTTTCATGCTATCATTATTTTAGTTAAAAATTTTGATGGCATGAAGCTATTTTTGATTGGAGGCATGGAAGATTTGAACTTTAATTATTGCTATAAAATTATTTATGAATCAGGGGAAACTTATGACAGACGAAGAAATGAGCTGTCAGTAGAAATTTCAAAAGAAGACTATAAGAAAATTATAACAGGAGTATTACAGGAAAGATCGATTGATCAGATTGAATAACTGCGCGTCGCATTCTCGTTACTTCCAGTGATGAGTTAGACGCGCAAATTTTTTTACAAAACAACAGAACAAATGTTTACATAAACCAATACATATGGTATAATATTTATATGGAAAAAGATATATTTAATATAGATAAAAACAAACTTTCATATGGTAGGGGATATGTCTATTCCTTGCAGTATCATCTTGTCTGGTGTACAAAATACAGAAAAAAGGTTTTAAAAAACGGAATCGATACAGAATGCGAAGAAATGTTACAGAATCTTGCAGAAGAATATAAATTTCAGATCCTGGCAATGGAGGTGATGCCGGATCATATCCATCTGCTTGTGGACTGTAAACCTCAGTTTTATATTTCAGATATGATCAAGATCATGAAAGGAAATCTTGCACGCCAGATGTTTCTTGCGTATCCGGAGTTAAAAAAGGAACTGTGGGGTGGGCATCTGTGGAATCCGTCTTACTGTGCCATAACGGTCAGTGACAGGAGCAGAGACCAGGTGCTTGCCTACATCGAAGGACAAAAGGAAAAAGAAAAGAAAAAAGCCTGACAGAAGAAATGATTTGTTGGAGGAAA